>NZ_JAJVCR010000006.1:0-150460 GCF_021395195.1 Polynucleobacter sp. IMCC 29146
GACGCAATAAGGTGACGATTTGCTCGGGTTTAAGACGTTGGCCTTTTGCCATATTTAGCACTCCTTTAGGGTGAAGATTATCAAAAATCCTCTCTTTTGGAGTGGTACTAAAAATCAGGTCAGTTCACTAGTGTTAATAACTCGAATACTTCCTTTTCACGTTCTGTGAGTGTAGAAAAACGGTCTGCGATACTTTGGTGTAATTTTAAGCGCCGAGCGAGCCCATGATCTAGCTCCAGCGCCCGAAATATAGCTTTTATTAAATCAGCCAAATTAAATGGCTTGAGAAAAAAATCCACTGCACCTTTTTTTAGACTTTCAATAATTTGCTGCGGGTGACTTTGGCCGCTGATAAAAATGATTGGTGTTAAGCGACTCTGCTTGTTCATTTTTTCCTGTAGCTGTAAGCCTGTTATCCCCGGCATTTGCATGTCTAATAGAATCATTTCAGGCGTATGTTTGGGTGCTGCAGCCAAAAAAGCTGAGGCTGTGGTAAAGCCAATAACCTCAAGCCCCTGTTTGCTTAAGGCGCGCGTAAGGGATTTCTGTACCGAGACATCGTCCTCAATCAGATATACATAACCTTTAGTTTCCATACCACTATTTTAGCAATAAGCCTAAAAACTGCGGCGACCAATATTAGCCTAAGGGCTAACTAGGCTCGGCAATCAAGTGTTAATATAATAATCAGCTAAGTTGTATATTGATTGCTAATTTTTATAATTAAAAGCTCGCTAGATAATGCCCAAAAATAAGCCGTCAATGCAACTGAATCTCCCGTTTTGGCAATCCATTGTTCTCTTCTTGACGGCTAGCGTTATTGCTCTGCCAGCGAATGCCCAAGTCGATGCAGGCGCATTGCAACAAAATTTAGAGCAACAACTACCCTTACCCTCACCGCTTGCCTTACCCCAACCTGGAAAACCAGAGCCCTTACAACAAACTGCGCCTAAAGATGGTGAAACTCGCTTTGTTGTGAAGTCCTTTGTTGTAGAGGGTATCAATATTCTGCCTGAGGTGCAGATTCAAGAAGTATTGCGCCCGTGGGTCAGCCGCTCGGTTAATTTTGATGATCTGCAAAAGGCCTGTGATGCAGTCATCGATTACTATCGAAAAAATGGCTATACCGTGCAAGCGATATTGCCACCCCAAAAGATTGCCAATGGCATCGTCAAGATTTTAGTCACTGAAGCCAAGCTCAGTAGTGTCATTGTGGAAACACCCCAAGGCCCTACCCGCTTTAGTAAAGATTTAGCCGCCAAATACATTACCGATGCCAATCCCATTGGTGATTATCTCAACCTTGCCAAGGTTGAGCGAGCGCTCATTATTCTTAATGAAACGCCTGGCGTCATTGTTGCTAGTCAACTTGAACCGGGTGCTAATGATGGTGAAACAGCTTTAAAAATGCAGCTTTCCGATGCGCCATTAGTACAGGGTCGTGGGGAATTAAATAACTATGGTAGCCGAACCACTGGCTCAAACCAAGCTACTGTGGCGATCAATTTAAATAACCCCAGTGGGTTTGGTGATCAAGCTGCCATTAACGGTATTGCCTCTGATGGCTCCGCCTACGTTCAGGGGGCCTACTCTTTGCCAGCCACCAATGATGGCTTGCGTTTAGGTATCGCAGGTACTTATCTAAATTATAAAAATGTGAGCAGCTATACCTCTAACAATAGTGGCTTTGGCGATGCCTGGACCACTGGCCTTACCGCTGCGTATCCCCTCATTCGCTCTCAAGGTGCCAATTTAAATACCAGTATGGCATATGACATTAAAAGTTATATGAATAAAAACCAAACTTCAGGCTCAACGATTAGTAGTTACACCATTAATAATCTGTCGTTTGGTATGTCAGGTAATAAATATGACAGTTTTGGTGGTGGCGCTATTTCCACCGGCTCTGCCACGGTTGTTTTGGGTAATTTAGCGATTTCTGCGACCAGCATTCAAGGCTATGGAGCCTATACTCCAACTACCTTTGCAAAACTCAATTTCTCGGGTAGTCGCAATCAACAGCTTACCGAAGATGGACTCAACTCGGTTTATGTCGCGCTCTCTGGTCAATTTGCTTCAGTGAATTTAAATTCGGCTGAGCAGTTTTACTTGGGTGGTCCTTACGGTGTGCGTGCCTATCCTGTGGCGCAAAGTCCTGGCTCTCAGGGTGCTCTAGCAACCTTAGAGTTGCGCCGGCAATTACCGCAAAATCTCACCTTGTCAGCGTTTTACGATTGGGGTGCTGTGCAGCAATACAAAGCTACTTTTGCGGGTTGGCAAGGGCAAACCAATGCGAATAACACCTACTCTCTGATGGGCGCTGGCT
Organism: Polynucleobacter sp. IMCC 29146; assembly: GCF_021395195.1. Classification (NCBI taxonomy): domain Bacteria; kingdom Pseudomonadati; phylum Pseudomonadota; class Betaproteobacteria; order Burkholderiales; family Burkholderiaceae; genus Polynucleobacter; species Polynucleobacter sp. IMCC 29146. The sequence goes on from NZ_JAJVCR010000006.1 coordinate 2,327, forward strand.
TTGGTTTGAAATGGAACTATCAAAATTGGAATGTCGCCGGCAGCGTAGCGTGGATGGTGGGTAAAAACCCCTTATATAACCAATATGGGCAACCAACTAATACTGACGGCACCACTACCCAACCCCGCGGCTGGATCTCTGCCAGTTATTCGTTTTAAATCATAATATCTTTAAGGCCTTTAGTACCAGGTGAATTGGGTGGTGGCTGAGTCTGTGGGCTACCCCGTTGAGAACTACGCGCTGCCTCAGAAAGTGCGCGTTTAATTGCATCACCGCTACCAGCCAAACTAAAACGCGTTACGCCAAAGGCGCCCGACTGCAAAGCTACAGCAAAACCAATGGTCTCGCCCGATTTTAAGGCCTCTAGTACAGCATTAAAAGGGTCGAGGATTTGAAATAAATTATTACCAATTTGCGTACATTGCATCGACAAAGCGGTAGATAGATTGGCACTATTCATGAGCACTGAATATTTAGCATTCGGCTGACACTGCAGGGCTTGATGTAAATAAAAGAGGCATTTTTCACCGCTGCAAAAAAGCCCAAAAGAAGAATTAGAATCATTCGCGGTATACGCCTCAGTGGTCACCCCACTCATATCAACGATCCAATTTTGATAAGCGACCTTCTCACCCGCAAACACTTGCGAGCAAATGCAAATCAACACACTTGCCAAAATTCCAGAAAAAACCGCAGGAAGACGTTTTTTCATCGTAAGAAATTACTGCACAATCTTCGCGGTTTCCCGTAATTTCTTTACGGTTTCAACTAAATATTGCTGCACCATGGCTTGGCGAAGTTGCGGCTTCGCCTCTTCTAAGGATGGAAATTTAAAGGGCCGTTTATCGTCTAAGCGAATAATCACCCAACCCTCAGAAGTTTGAATAGGGGTAGTAGTAATTGCGCTTTTATTCATTTTGACAACCACGTCGGCAATTGGCTTAATCACTTGACCAGGAAACAACCACCCCAATTGGCCGCCACTACCTTTCGTGGCTTGATCGATCGAGTATGCTTGTGCCATTGTTCCAAAAGGTTCCCCTTTTTGAAAGCGGCGGATTAAATCTTCTGCATCTGCTTTGCTAGGCACAACAATTTGACTTAAGTAATACTGAAACGCAGATGCACTTTCGCCTACCAATTTACGCTGCCGCTCGTATTCAGTTTGCAATTGCGCATCGGTAATGGGGTTAGTGCTGAAATGATTTTCAACTAAGGCTTGAATCAATAAAGTTTGCTTAAGTTGCGTATATTGATCCGGAAAATCAATCAAACGCTCTAAACCTTTTTTAGTGGCTTCATCAGTTAACAATTTGCGGTTAATTAATTCCTGCTTGAGGGCATTTTGTAATTCAGGGCCATCTTTTTGACCCTGACCCATGGCATTGCGAATATTTAAGGCTAACAAGCCAGTCGAAATCGGCTGCCCATTGACGGTCGCAAAAAATTCAGCGTTCGTCTCTGAGACCGTGGTCATTTTCTTGTCTGCAGTTGCGGCAGATCCACTCGCCCCAATAGCTGGGATAGGATTAGGGCTCGTAGTTTGAGCCTGACTAAGACCAGGCAAGCTGAAGCTAATGAGGCCAAGAGCAAATATAGGGATAATTTTTTTCATAGCTTTATTGTATTCGAGTCGAGAATCCTGCATTTTCGATGAAATTACCAACTAAAGCACCAACCCGCCGCTCGGGTTAAGATTTGGTATGAATCCTGTTTCTGTGGCTATGCCAGCCTCGTCAAAACCCATTTCTTTTGATTATCCCCAGCAAGATGGCGCTGGTAGAACCTGCACTGCGCAAGCTTGGGCTCAAACACCTCCCCAGATCTCGGGAGACCAAAAGGCTGCGGTGATTAACCGCATTAAAACCCTCTTAATCGAGAAAGATGCGGCGATCGTGGCGCATTACTATGTCGATGGTGAAATTCAAGACTTAGCCATGGAAACTGGTGGCTTTGTGGCTGACTCCCTTGAAATGGCGCGCTTTGGTAAAGCCCATGCAGCGAAAAATTTAATCGTCGTTGGCGTCCGCTTTATGGGTGAAACGGCGAAAATTCTCAGCCCCGAAAAACGCATTTTTATGCCTGACTTGGATGCAACTTGCTCACTCGACTTGGGGTGTCCTGCCGATGCATTCGCTGACTTTCGTGCCGCTCACCCTAAGCACACCGTAGTAGTCTATGCCAATACGAGTGCCGCCGTTAAGGCCCAAGCAGATTGGATGGTTACCAGTTCGTGTGCTTTAGCTATCGTCCATCACCTCAAAGAACAGGGCAAACAAATTCTCTGGGCTCCCGACCGACATTTAGGACATTACATTCAAGCGCAAACTGGAGCCGATATGTTGCTCTGGAATGGTGCCTGCATTGTCCATGATGAATTTAAAGCCACCGAGCTGGAATTATTGCGCTTGCAATATCCGCGGGCCCAAATATTGGTTCACCCAGAATCACCGGCTGCAGTTATCGCACTTGCCGATGTGGTGGGCTCGACTTCTGCCATGATTAAGGCTGTAGTTGAGGGCTCTGCTAATGAATACATTGTCGCAACCGATAAAGGCATCTTGCACCGCATGCGTCAATTGGCGCCCAATAAAAAACTGATCGAAGCCCCGACTGCGGGAACTAGCGCTACCTGTAAAAGCTGTGCCCATTGCCCCTGGATGGCGATGAATGGACTGCAAGGCATTCTGGATGCACTAGAAAATCAAACAGGTGAAGTTTTCATTGAAGAGGCCACCAGAATAAAGGCCCTCATCTGTATCGATCGGATGCTCGATTTCACGAGCCAGCATCCCGATTTATTAGCTAAAGCCCAGCATGGCTTTGTCAAACACATTGGCGCAGCTTAAGGATTACTTGCGATCTCATGTTTGATGCCAACGAAACTTTAGACCAAGCCCGTACGCGCAATATTCAAGATGCCTTGAGGGAAGATATTGGCGTTTGTGATTGGACTGCGCAACTTGTGCCCAGCAAAATAGGGCGAAGCCAGCTAAGCGTACGACAAAAAGCCGTGCTGTGTGGTAAGTCTTGGTTTGAAGGGACAATTCAAGCGCTTGATCCTAAAGCCGTACTGACTTGGTTTTATCAAGAAGGGGATTGGATGGTTGTCGATACGCCAGTGTGCGAAATTAAAGCGGATGTACGTGCCTTACTCTCAGGAGAGCGTACCGCAATTAATTTTCTTCAAACCCTCTCTGCTACCGCTACTAACACTAGAAAATATGTGGAAGCGATAGTTGGCCTAAGTCCCAACCCCAATGGCTGTGTTGTGCTGGATACCCGCAAAACCTTACCCGGCCTACGCCAAGCGCAAAAATATGCAGTGCGCATTGGCGGTGGTGAAAACCAACGGATGGCTTTATGGGATGGTATTTTGATCAAAGAAAATCACATCGCTGCAGCTGGTAGCATTCGTGCAGCGCTTGATGCCGCAGAAAAACTCAATGAAGGTGTCAGCATTCAGATTGAGGTGGAGAATTTAGCTGAACTAGATGAAGCTATTAAAGCGGGTGCAAAAAATATTTTGATTGATAACTTCTCAATCGAAAAAATGCACAAAGCGGTAGCCATTAATCAAGGCAGAGCACTATTAGAAGCTTCAGGAGGTATTGGCATCGAGTTGATGCGTGCTATTGCAGCTACAGGTGTAGACCGAATTTCGCTTGGTAAACTGACCAAAGATGTGCAGGCTGTTGATTTTTCAATGCGGATGCTAGCTTAAGCGGTCTAGCTAAATTCAGCCTACTGCTTAGGTGTCAAAATTGTTGGGAGAGAAACTGCCCCTGTATTAGGGTAGTCGCGACTATAGTGTAGGCCACGGCTTTCTTTACGCATTAAGGCCGATTCCACAATCAGCTCAGCGCAATCTAACAGATTACGCAATTCAATTAAGTCGCGAGTCACTTTAAAGTTGGCATAGTATTCCTGCACTTCATGATGCAATAGCTCAATGCGATGTAAGGCACGCTCAAGCCGTTTAGTCGTGCGCACAATGCCAACATAATTCCACATTAATGAGCGTAATTCATCCCAATTATGGGCAATCACCACTTGCTCATCAGCATTTTCAACTTGGCTTTCATCCCATAAAGGTAAATTTGGTAATTCAGGAGTGACTGCTAAATCAATATCAGCAGCAGCTGCTTTGCCAATGACAACACATTCTAGTAATGAGTTACTTGCTAAGCGATTTGCACCATGCAGACCCGTATAAGTAGACTCACCTACAGCGTATAGGCCAGGTAAATCGGTGTGGCCATGCAAATCGGTCACTACCCCACCGCAGGTATAGTGAGCAGCAGGTACCACAGGAATAGCTTGCTGAGTAATATCAATTCCAAGGCTAAAGCAACGCGCATAGATCATTGGAAAATGCTCTTGAATAAACGCTGCACCTAAATGGGTGGCATCTAAATTCACATGATCTAAGCCATATTTTTTCATTTCAAAATCGATTGCGCGTGCCACAATATCACGCGGCGCTAATTCATTGCGCTCGTCATGTTCAGGCATAAAACGTAGGCCTTGGGTAGCGCCACCTTCAGGCAGCTTGAGTAAGCCGCCCTCTCCACGCAAGGCCTCAGTAATTAGAAAAGTACGATCACTGGGGTGATACAAGCAAGTTGGATGAAACTGGATAAATTCCATATTACCCACTCGGCATCCAGCGCGCCAGGCCATAGCGATACCATCGCCCGTAGCCGTATCGGGATTGCTGGTATAGCGATAGACCTTACCAACCCCACCAGTAGCTAAAACTACGGCTTTAGCCGCAATGGTCTCTACTTTGGAATTATTAATATCTAATGCATAAACGCCGTAACAGCGATTGGGTAATTTTTTCTTATCCTTACTCGACAAGTGTCGATTCGTAATAAGGTCGAGTGCAATCCAATGTTCAATTAAACGAATATTCGGATGCGACCGCGCTTGATCTAAGAGCACCTCATGAATTGCCTTGCCTGTAGCATCCGCAGCATGTGCAATGCGGCGATGACTATGACCACCTTCGCGAGTTAAGTGCAAACCTAGCGGGCCCGCTACATCAGTGGTAAAAGGCACGCCTTGATCAACAAGCCACTGTATTGCCGCGGCACTCTCTTCCGCAATATATCGCGCAGTTGTTTCATCGACTAAACCCGCGCCAGCGTTTAAGGTATCGGCAACGTGCGCATCAACACTATCGGCCTGATCTAGCACGCCAACAATTCCGCCCTGCGCCCATGCAGTAGCGCCCTCACCCAAGCTACGCTTAGCCATCACAATCACGGCTTGGGTTTTAGCAAGATGCAGAGCCACTGTGAGCCCTGCTAAACCAGCGCCAATAATCAGCACTGGCAATTCAGCGTTTTTTTGCAATGCAGTATCCACTTTAGGTGTGCGCTGCTACCTTGTCGCTAGATATTTCATCGTTGGTACCGTAACCTAATTTAACCGCAGCATCACCACCCTTAATAACTGAAACAGCACAATACTTAAACTCAGGTATTTTGCCAAAGGGATCTAATGCGGCATTAGTCATTAAGTTTGCCGCAGCCTCATAATAAGCAAAAGGAATAAAGATTGCGCCACGCGGAGTACCATCGTCACGCCGCACATGAATTGCAATTGTGCCACGCCGTGAAGCAACCGTCACTACATCACCAGTGGTTACGCCTAACTGCACCATATCATCCCCACACAAGGAGACAGTAGCCATCGGCTCAATCGTATCCAGTATGGTCGCACGTCGCGTCATGCTGCCAGTATGCCAATGCTCAAGTTGACGGCCGGTAATTAAAACGAAAGGATATTCATCATTTGGGCGTTCATCCGCGGGAATAATATCCGCGGGAACCAGCTTGACTTTGCCATCCGCTGTTGGAAAAGCATCATCAAATACGATCGGTCGGCCTGGATCTTCAGGACTTAAGCAGGGATAAGTAACGCTCGATTCACGCTCTAAACGATCCCAAGTAATGCCTTTAATTGCTGCGTGCATTGTTTGACGCATTTCATCAAACACTTCTGCAACACCTGAATCAGGCCCCGCATACTTCCAATTGAGGCCCATGCGTTTAGCCAACTCTTGCAGAATCCATAAATCGGGTTTTGCCTCGCCTGGCGGATGAATCGCACGCTTACCCATTTGCACCATGCGATCGGTATTGCTCACTGTGCCAACTTTTTCTGGCCAAGCACTCGCTGGCAGGACCACATCGGCCAACAAAGCCGTCTCAGTCATGAAAATATCCTGCACTACTAAATGCTCTAGCGAAGCCAAAGCATGACGTGCATGATTTAAATCGGGATCACTCATGGCAGGATTCTCGCCCATGATGTACATGCCCCGAATTTTATCGGGGTCACTATCCGGTGCCAAGATCTTTTCCATAATTTCGACCACGGTATAGCCAGGTTTTGAATCTAATGGGGTCCTCCAGAATTTTTCAAACCAATCATGCGCATTAGCGTTATCGACCCGCTGGTAATTGGGAAACATCATCGGAATTAAACCCGCATCACTAGCACCCTGAACATTGTTTTGTCCACGTAAGGGATGTAAGCCCGAACCTGGCTTACCAATTTGACCTGCAATGGTCGATAAAGCAATTAAGCAGCGGGCATTATCGGTACCATGCACGTGTTGACTAACACCCATGCCCCATAAAATCATTGCCGACTTCGTCGTCGCAAACTCGCGCGCTACTTCACGTAATGTTTCTGATGGAATACCGCAGATAGGCGCCATTAATTCTGGGCTATAACCCTTGACATTTTCTTTGAGGGCTTCAAAGTTACTAGTACGATTTTTAATAAATTCCTGATCGCACAAACCTTCTTCAATGATGGTGTAGATCATTGCATTTAACATCGCCACATCAGTATCAGGTTTAAATTGCATGATGCGCCACGCATGCTTACCCATTTGTGTAACACGTGGGTCGGCTAACACCACCTTAGTACCACGTTTAGCCGCATTTTTAAACCAAGTAGCAGCTACTGGATGATTCACTGTCGGGTTTGCGCCAATCAATAAAATCATGGTGGAGTTTTCCACATCATTAACCTGATTGCTTACCGCTCCTGAACCTACACCCTCTAATAACGCTGCCACGCTAGAGGCGTGACATAAGCGCGTGCAATGGTCGACATTATTATTACCAAATCCAGTGCGTACTAGTTTTTGAAATAAATAAGCCTCTTCATTACTGCCCTTAGCCGAGCCAAAACCAGCCAAGACTTTGCGGCCATGTTTTTCATTCAAGCCCTTTAGCTTACTCGCTGCAACATCTAAAGCCTCTTCCCAAGTCGCTTCACGGAATATGCTGGACCAATCATTCGGGTCTTGCGACGCAGTTTCATCCTTAGGTACACCCGTTTTACGAATCAAGGGCTTAGTAAGGCGCTGCGGGCTATGAATGTAATCCATGCCAAAGCGACCCTTCACACATAAACGATTGTGGTTTGCAGGGCCATCGCGACCGTCAACACTAACAATCACATTATCTTTAATGTTGTAAGTAATTTGGCAGCCGACACCGCAAAATGGGCAAACTGAATCAACTTTACTATCCACTTTTTGTGAACCGATTAACCCTTTAGGCATCAATGCGCCGGTGGGGCAAGCTTGTACGCACTCGCCACAGCCTACACAAGTACTCTCGCCCATGGGATCGTTCAAATCAAATACGATTTCACTATGGCTACCACGCATCGCGTAACCAATCACATCATTTACTTGCTCATCGCGACAGCCCCGTAAGCAACGATTACATTGAATGCAAGTATCTAAGTTCACTGCCATGGCAGGATGCGAAATATCTGCCTTAGCTTGCTCACGACGCAGCGCTTTTAATTCGGGGCGAACGGTGACATCCATTTGCTTAGCCCAACTACTTAACTCACCAAACTGCATGCTCTCGTCATCGCCGATCCACTTATAGCCTTTATCAGGCATATCCGAGAGGAGCATTTCTAAAACTAATTTCTGGCTTTTAACGGCACGTTCACTTTGGGCCTTGACTTCCATACCAGCAGTGGCATTGCGACAGCAACTGGGGGCTAAAGTACGCTCGCCATTAATTTCAACCACGCAGGCACGACAATTGCCATCGGGTGCGTAACCATCTTTAAAGCACAAATGGGGAATATCAATGCCATGGCGTTTAGCTGCTTTTAAAATTGTTTCGCCATCATAAGCAATAATTGTTTTGCCATCGAGCTTGAACTCCACCGTTTGTAATTCGAGTTCCTGCGGATTTACGGGTGCGTTCATGCAATCTCCTGCGGGAAGTATTTTTGGACACAACGAATCGGATTCGGTGCAGCTTGGCCCAATCCACAAATCGAGGCATCAACCATGACCGTAGCCAAGTCTTCTAAGGTTGATTGATCCCACTGTTTGGCTTGCATTAAAGTGGCGGCCTTACCTGTACCAACCCGGCAAGGGGTGCATTGCCCACAACTCTCATGCTCAAAAAAGTGCATGATATTTAAAGCGGCATTACGAGCGCTATCTTGCTCACTTAGCACCATCACTGCTGCAGAGCCAATAAAGCAACCATAGGGCTGCAGCGTATCAAAATCGAGTGGAATGGTATTCATTGTCGCTGGCAATATACCGCCTGATGCACCACCCGGCAAATAAGCATAGAACGTATGGCCTGCTTGCATGCCACCACAATAATTGTCAATCAGTTCTTGAATCGTAATGCCTGCTGGCGCCAACTTCACGCCAGGTTCTTTTACTCTGCCGCTGACGCTAAAACTACGTAAGCCTTTACGACCATTCAAACCGAATGAACTAAACCACTCAGGGCCACGCTGCACAATATCGCGCACCCAATACAGCGTTTCCATATTATGCTCAAGGGTAGGACGTCCAAATAAGCCAACTTGGGCAATATAGGGTGGACGCATACGCGGTTCCCCACGCTTACCTTCAATACTTTCAATCATCGCCGACTCTTCACCGCAAATATAGGCGCCAGCACCACGGCGCAATTCAATTCGAGGTAAAGCGCATGGCGGGTTAGCTTGTAGTTTGGCTAATTCTGCTTGTAATAATTCACGGCAGCCATGATATTCATCACGTAAATAGATGTAACAAGTCTCGATACCAACTACTTGAGCGGCAATCAGCATGCCCTCTAAAAAACGGTGGGGATCACGCTCTAAATAAGTGCGGTCTTTAAAGGTACCTGGCTCGCCTTCGTCAATATTCACTGCCATCAATTTCGGTGCGGCTTGGTCTTTCACAATCCGCCACTTGCGACCCGCAGGAAAGCCCGCACCACCTAGGCCACGTAAACCTGAATTCTCCATGGCTACTAATACAGCCTCAGGGCTATGCTTACCCGTACTCACATCGCTTGCTAATTGGTAACCACCTTTAGCGCGATACGCCTCGTAACCAACATACGCTGGTGACATTAGCTGATTAGTGCCCTGTGGAGAAATACCCTTCTCCACATAATTAATGGGATTGAAATCACCATCATTTTTACCCATCGGCTGATGGGTTGATTTGGTTTCTACGGCCGCAACGACTTTATCGACCGAGGCAAACAAAACAGGATATTGCGAAACCACGGCAATGGGGGCTTGTTCACAGCGTCCCACGCAAGGCGCAGGTATCACTTTGACATTAGCAAAGTTGGTTCCCTCGCCCAAAACTTTTGGCAAACGCGCTAATAAATGTTGTGCGCCATGTAATTCGCAAGAGAGGCCATTGCAAACCCGAATGGTAATTTCCGCTACAGGGTCATCTCCACGAACTACTTCAAAGTGATGGTAGAAAGTTGCAACCTCATACACCTCTGCCATCGACACATTAATAACTTTAGATAAAGCGACTAAATGCCGATCATGCAAAGCACGATACTCATCATTTAACTGGTGTAAATATTCAATTAATAAGTCCCGTCGATAAGGCGCTAGACCGATTAATTGCTGCACCTCGGCAACAGAAATATCATCTGGCTGGCGACCCTTCATTTTGCTTTTTTGACGAATGCGCTGCCTTAAGTCATCTATGGTTGCTACTGCAACAGCCTTCATTTCACCAGCAGGTTTGGGATGATTCATTAGTCCTAATCTTTATTGATTAACGTCATAGCAAAATAAAACAAGGTAACCTTAAAAACGTATCTACTATTGTATTAGATTTATAAATCATTTGATAAATAACGAATTACAAAGTCTATTCATTATTGATGAATGGCGCCTAAAAACTCTTGACTAAGCTCAAACTAAGCGAAATGCTTGAAAAAGCCAGAGTGCTTATTAGGGTTAACCCTTAAATAAGTCCTTATTTCGAGTCTGTCGACTGAAAACCTTGGTTACTTGGCAAAAAAGTGTTGCTGTAATCAGCATTACGCTCACGAATACGCGCTGAAACGCAGCTGTTGTAGTCGGCAGATCCTGCCCGGTAACCTGCCCCAGCGCAATCTTCTTGCGCCGCCTCTTGAATTGAACCGCAGGAAATGAGGCTAAAGGGAATAAGAAAAAAACCAAGGTAAGTTAATTGGCGCAATTAACCCGCCCACTGTTTAGCAAAATAAACCCCAATTAACACCACAATGGCAACGCATACAGGCATGAGGTAGAAAGCGACTATGCCGATAGCCTCTTCTTGTTGTTCTTTACCAAATTCCGGTTTATTTGATGATGACTCAGTCATTTGCAGCTCCAAGTTGAATTAAATTACTCATCAGCAAATTTAGCTCAAAAGCAGATGAATAGGTCATTATCATTATATTTGATCAACCACAATCTTACCGCCCTACGGTTGGTCTTCCTGGCGCAGCAGTCTTGTCGTCACTGAGAGTTAAGAGGAAAGCCGTGATATCGGCAACATCCTCAGCATTAATAATCGGGGTAGCACCATTAGCGAGGCCAAAAGGCCTAGTTTGAATCACATTACCTCGCAATGCTGCTGGTAAATCATTAAATTTTTGTACTGCGCCGTTCACTGTTGGATACCAACGCGTGGGGTTGATATCGCGAGTCGCATAAAACCCTACCGCATCAGACAAAGTAGCAATACTTGAGTTATGAAAATAAGGCGCTGTCAAAGCAATATTTCTTAAGGTGGGAATTTTAAATTGGCCACATAAATTCGTTCTAGCGGATAAGTCTGTTCTTACTGGGCCACACAAGCCCATGTCATAAAAAGAACTGTCGGCATTGGCCTCGATATTTGTATTACGTGGCAAACCTAGCGCGGCATACTTAAAGTTAGTAAACACAGGTCTTGTGCCCCCGGGCCCCACTTGACTAGTATGACAACTTGCGCAATTGCCTTTATTAGGATCATTAAAAGTAGCTAAGCCACGCGCCTCTTGCGAACTGAGAGCTACAGTGCCATCTAAAAATCGATCAAACTTACTATTAAAAAGTAAATAATCGGGATCAATTTGTTGATATGTTTGCAAAGCTGTTAATAAAGTGTCAAACACCTGTTGATCAGATGCATTAGTGGGTAAATTAAATACGGCGGCAAAATCACTAAAATAAGATAGGCGTCGTACCTTGCTTGCTACGTCTGCCACACTAGCATTAGCCATCTCATTCACTGCTAACAAGGGACCGGAAGCTTGCGCTGCTAGCGTATTTACCCTACCGTCCCAATCAAAACCACCAACTGCATTGCCCTCGGCATCAAAACTAAATGCAGGGGTTGCGGCTTTATAAAGAATGCTGGGAGCGGCCCGAAAAACTTGCTGATTCATTGATGCGCCCCCAAGCGGTAATGCAACATTAGCAGCTGTTGAATGCGCAGTTTCATCGGTATGACAGCCAGAACAGGCTAATTGGCCGCTAGCCGATAACGCTTTCTCATGAAACAAAGCGTCGGCTACCGACAAGGTGGTGGCTGCCACGCTTGTAGGCGATGAGGTGCTGCTTGAGGTAGATGCAGATGATGTGCCACTTGAACCACCCCCGCAAGATGACACTAAAAATAGACAAGCCAGGGATAGTAATAAAGGCGGATTTTTATTGATCACTATATACGGCCCAAGGTAAATTTATTCAAAATAATTTACCATAACTTGATCATCCAATTACCTTGCATTGTTCATCCTTATAAATTCTTCAATTATCCAGAAAAAGCAATTATTATCAGGGTTTGGAAGGATCAATTAAACTCGTTTTACGCTTGTTTATCTTTTCATTTTGATTGATTGAAAAAGGTTTTCCCCATGACCGCCACACAGAAAAATACCATGGTTGAAGAGCTCGAGTTCGCCCCTTCCTGGGATCAGCCAGTTTCTTATATGCAACGCACGCGCTCCTATTATTTAGGGCTTGGCTATGAAAACCCATATGTCTGGGCACACTATCTAACCGTGCCATTTAGCCCATTAAAAAAGCCTCTCAGGGAATCGACTCTAGCTTTAATCACTACCGCCGCTCCTTACCAAGCCGACAAAGGCAATCAAGGCCCCGGCTCTGCTTATAACGCACTAGCCAAGTTTTATGAGGTGTACTCAGGTCCAACGACAATAGACCCGGATTTACGGATCTCACACGTAGGGGTAGATCGTAAAAATGCCGATATGGCCGAAATGAATGCGTGGTTTCCTTTGGCTGCCGCTAGAAGAGCAGTCGCAAGTATGCGCCTCGGCGCTTTATCGCCACGATTCTATGGCTTACCCAGCAATCGTAGTCAACGTCACACGCTTGAAGTGGATGCACCAGCAATTGCCAGGCTTTGTAAAGCCGATGGGGTGGACGTAGCCATCCTCATTCCCAACTGCCCCATTTGCCATCAATGCCAAAGTTTGTTGGCGCGCTACCTTGAAGAGCAAGGCATTGCCACGGTCATTATGGGAGCAGCTAAAGATATCGTTGAATATTGCGGTGTGCCACGACTGTTATTTAGCGACTTCCCCTTGGGGAATGCGGCTGCTATACCCAATGATGTAGCCTCACAAGATACCAATTTTGAACTGGCATTACGCATTCTAGAATCTGCCCCTGCACCCCGCACTACCGTTCAGTCACCATTAATTTGGTCGACAGACGCGCAATGGAAATTAGACTACTCTAATATTGAACGCCTATCCCCTACAGAAATTAAAACCCTCAGAGAGGAAGCCGAAAAGGTGCGTATTGCTGCGCGCGACTTACGGATACAAACGGTGGGTAGTTAGGGCGCTCTGTACACCAATCAATTAGACTAAGGTCTAGTTGGTCCGGGGTGGGCAGAAGGAGAGATTTCTATCCATAGGAACATGGCAGCTTGAGCAGGTGACGCAATATTGGTGTCCTAGGTTTGCTTTGGCAATTACTGGCGCTACACCAGTGCGCTCATCAACCTGACCATTAATTTTAGGTTCAGTAGCGGTGGTAGCAGGTGTTGATGCAGTAGTCGTAGCATCATTTGTTGTTACTGGAGCAGCCGCACTTACGGCACTAGCTCCGCTTGAGGCTATATCGTTACCGCCACCGCAAGACGCCAGTATGAGGGTTGTTGCTAAGAGTAGTGAAGTTATATAGGTACGCATGATTTATCCTTAGTTATTCATGTACTAAAACTTATAACCAACGCCTACTAGGGCATTAGTGACTTTAAAGCTCGCTGTGCCTGATGCATTAGTAGCGACATTTTGATTGCCGTAGCTCGTGTAATTGACTTCAGCAAAGCCGTACCAGTTGCCTTGAATGATTTGGCGATAGCCAAGACCTAAGGAGTAACCGTTATAGGTGTCGTTGCCTCCACCGATTTCATAATTGGCGCTAGAGTAGCCCACCTTAGCGTAAGCCAGCTTCTCTTTATCAATAGCGTAAGCAGGAGAAATAAAGAGGTTATACGAGTCACCTTTTTTAATTGATTGGGATTCGCTGTATTTGAGCGCTGGAATCGTCACAGTAGCATTACTACTAGTGCCTGATAAGGGTGAATACTCCGCACCAATACCAAGGAGAAAGTTACCTGTTACTGGAAAGTAATAGCCAACCGTTGCCGTAGCTGCAAAACTATTGGTCGTGCCACCTGACATGCCATAAGAATAAAGCGGCCCAGAGGTGATGCCATTCAAAGTGCCGCCTGAATAGCTTGGGGTTGAGTTCTCATAACCAATACCAACTTGTCCATAAAAGCCTTCAAAGACGGACTGGGCTAAAGCGGGGGTAGTAAGGCTAATGAATCCAATGCCTACTATTAATGATTTAACTTTCATACATCTGCCCTTAGTTACTATTTTTATGAAATGTGGAAAATCTATGCCTAAATCGTAGCATAGCTAATGGCTATTAATTTATATAGGTTATGGCGGAGAGGGTGGGATTCGAACCCACGGTACCTTTGACAGTACGCCTGATTTCGAGTCAGGTACATTCGACCACTCTGCCACCTCTCCGAGTTAATCAAATTATACCTGCGGTTTTCTCGCTTTCTGTACTACAATGGATATACATTAGTGTATATCCATAAAATAGGTATAGTTTTTTTACTTGAAAGTCTCGATACGCCATGAACTTACAAATTTCTAAATGGGGCAATAGTCTAGCCGTACGAATTCCGGCTGAATTTATCCGTCAAATACCCCTCAAAGATGGTGACCAAGTTGAAGTAACACTCAGCCTAGATGGCTCATTACATCTTCGCCCCATCACTTTCGATCGAACAGCCTTATCTGCCGAGCTTAAACGCGTACGTGCATCTATGCCAATGGGTTCATCAGTTATTGAAGAGCTTCGTTCCAAGGCGCGTTATTAATGATTTATGTTGATACCAGCGTTTTAGTGGCACTATGCACACGGGAACCCAAAAGTAATGATGTAGCCGATTGGTACCAAAGCTGCAAAACGAAATTAATTTCCTCTACATGGGCATTTACAGAATTTGCCAGCGCGCTCAGTATTAAAGAAAGAACAGGGCAAGTAAATAAAAAACAAAGTCATGAATCTTGGGGCGTATTCCAACAACTTTGCAACACCAATATTGAATTACTTTCTATTGATAACAAAAATTTTTACAGTGCTGCCATCCTTACGCTCGATAGCTCATCCAAATTAAGATCGGCTGATGCCCTTCATCTTGCTACGGCAATACAACTCAAGGCTGAAGCAATCGTTACTCTAGATAAGACTTTAGCTAGAAATAGTAAGCGACTGAAATTAAAGTTAATTTTATTTTAACGCGCTGGTTTCAATACATCCAACCCACCCAAATAGCCCTGTAAAGCCTTAGGTATTGCAATACTGCCATCGGCCTGTTGATTATTTTCTAGTAATGCTACTAAGGTTCTTCCCACCGCTAAGGCCGAGCCGTTTAAGGTATGCACCATTTCAGGCTTAGCTTGTCCCAGCTTAAAGCGCGCCTGCATTCTGCGGGCTTGAAAATCGCCCATATTCGAGCAAGAACTAATTTCACGATAGGCTTTTTGTGATGGAATCCAGACTTCTAA
Source organism: Polynucleobacter sp. IMCC 29146 (assembly GCF_021395195.1). Taxonomy (NCBI): domain Bacteria; kingdom Pseudomonadati; phylum Pseudomonadota; class Betaproteobacteria; order Burkholderiales; family Burkholderiaceae; genus Polynucleobacter; species Polynucleobacter sp. IMCC 29146. The sequence goes on from NZ_JAJVCR010000006.1 coordinate 17,728, forward strand.
GTCATAGGTTTTAGTACTACCAAAACCCATATCACCGGTGCAAAGTAAAACCCGGCGATACGGTAGCTCGAGTAGCTCAAGCACTTTCTCTGCATGGCTAGTAAGGTTTTCAAGTGCAGCCATCGATTCATCGGGCTTAGCAATTTGCACTAGCTCAACTTTATCAAATTGATGTTGGCGAATCATGCCACGTACATCGCGCCCATAACTACCCGCTTCAGATCGAAAACAAGGAGTATGTGCTACAAATTTCAAGGGTAACTGCTCAGCAGCGACGATCTCATCACGCATTAAATTAGTCACGGGTACCTCTGCTGTAGGAATTAAATAAAAGTTCTCCTCCTCAATGCCTCCGTCTTCTGCGCCCATTTTGCGCGGCACCCGAAATAAATCATCTTCAAACTTGGGTAGTTGTCCCGTACCGCGCATGGATGCCGCATTTACAATATAGGGCGCATAAATTTCTTGGTAGCCATGCTCAGTAGCGTGTAAATCAATCATGAATTGACTTAATGCACGATGCAATCGGGCAATCGGGCCCTTTAAAACGACAAAGCGTGCGCCACTAATCTTAGCGCCAGCCTCAAAGTCTAGACCTAATGGCGCACCTAAATCAACATGGTCTTTTATGTCGAAAGTAAAAGAAGGAATAGTGCCCACTTTTTTAATTTCTTGATTTTCAGTTTCATCCTTACCAAGAGGTACAGATGCATCGGGTAAGTTAGGGATACCCATTAAAAAATCGTGTAGCTCTGTTTGCACCACAGCTAGGCGCGCAGCGCCCATTTCCATATCGAGATTAATTTGCGTGGCCTCATTCATTTCAGCGCTAGCGTCTTCACCTTTCCCTTTTTTCATGCCAATAGCTTTAGCCAATTGATTGCGCTTGGCCTGTAAATCTTCGGTACGAGTTTGTAATAGCTTGCGCTCATTTTCTAAAAGGGCAAATTGCGCCACATCAAGTTCAAACTTACGGTTGAAGAGGCGCGCTCTAACGCTCTCGATATCTTTACGTAAAAGTTGGGGATCAATCATCGGTTTATTTTAATTTCACTATTTCGGTTCCTATCGGGGGATTAAAACTAAACCGACTCGGTGCGAAGTTTACATTTAATTGATATTGACTAAAGCTCACCAGCACTACATTGCCTAGGCCATCAAGTAATTCTAAAGCGCTTGGTAAGCCACCCTTCATTCCTACTGAAATTTTAGTGTAAGCCAAATCTGGATTACCAGGTGCACCGCCTTTTTTTACTTTCGGCTTTAAATCAACCCAACGCAAGCCATTGTGTTCGATATCTTCAACCAGATCAAAGTGCTCATCCAGTGCTGCCTCGCCAAACAGAATTGCTGCAGGTGTGGCCGCAAGAGCATCGCCTACTGGCCGATAAGTAGCTTGCTTTAGGTCTTTATCCCACATAATTAATTGCTTGCCATCACTAATTAGCTTTTGTTCATAAGGCTTGTTGGTCTCCCAGGCAAACCGCCCAGGCCGCTGAAAATAAAAATGGCCTTGTGTTTGACGAATCACTTTCAAACCTTTATCTTGCGACTCATTCGGTTTTGGTGCACGCAATTGCTGCTGCACAAAATCACCTTCTGCCGTTTTAGAGTTGCGCACAAATTGGCGTAATTGTTCAGTAGCAGAAACGGTGTCGGTACTAGCGCCGTAAGGAGCGGCCGAATTGATTGCGGCACTAGTTTGCGAGGCTTTATTAGGGGCTACTCCTATCGCATAGGAACCATAGATCGCCAAACTTACTACCAGACAACAATGCAAACCTGTAATGCGCATTACTCCTCAGCCTTCCGGCCAAAAATTTCGCGATTCCCACTACCGCTCATCTTCGAAACTAAACCCGCTTTTTCCATATCTTCCAGTAAACGAGCAGCGCGGTTGTAGCCAATGCGTAGATGTCGTTGCACTAAGGAAATGGAAGCGCGTTTGTTTTCCAGCACGATCGCAACTGCCTGGTCATATAAGGGGTCGGCTTCACCACCGCTACCGCCGCCATTCAAGACATCCATCGTCGATTCATCGGCGCCTTCAAGCACGCCATCAATGTAATTGGCTTCACCTTTTTCTTTTAACCAGTCAACCACGCGGTGCACTTCATCATCCGAGACAAAAGCGCCATGCACCCGAATCGGTAGGCCAGTACCAGGAGCCATATAGAGCATGTCGCCCATGCCTAATAAAGCCTCAGCACCTTGCTGATCCAGAATGGTTCGACTATCAATTTTGCTACTGACCTGAAACGAAATACGCGTCGGAATATTGGCTTTGATTAGGCCGGTGATCACGTCAACGCTGGGACGCTGCGTCGCTAGCACCAAATGAATGCCTGCAGCGCGCGCTTTTTGTGCGATACGCGCAATGAGCTCTTCAATCTTTTTGCCTGAGACCATCATTAAGTCGGCTAACTCATCAATGATCACCACAATCACGGGGGCTTTATACAGCGGCTCTGGATCATCGGGGGTTAAGCTAAAGGGATTAGTTAGTTTCTCGCCCTTTTCTTCTGCTTCAACAATTTTGCGATTAAAGCCGGCTAAATTGCGTACGCCAAACTTGCTCATTAATTTGTAACGGCGATCCATTTCATTAACGGCCCAATTCAGCGCGTTATAGGCTTGCTTCATATCAGTCACAACGGGGCACAATAAATGCGGCACCTTCTCATACACCGACATCTCTAACATCTTTGGGTCAATCATGATGAGGCGCACTTCATCTGGCTTAGCCTTAAATAACAAAGACAAAATCATGGCGTTAATACCCACCGATTTACCAGCGCCAGTAGTACCTGCTACCAAGCAGTGTGGCATCTTCGCTAAGTCAACCACCATTGGCGCGCCAGAGATATCTTTACCTAAGGCCAGTGTCAATAAAGAGTGGTTATCGTTATAAACCTGAGAACTTAAAATCTCCGAGAGATATACCGATTGACGAGTGGGGTTGGGCAACTCGAGAGCCATGCAAGTTTTACCGGGAATGGTTTCTACCACCCGCATACTCACAAGACCCAAAGATCGCGAAAGGTCGCGCGACAAGTTAACGATTTGGCTACCCTTAACGCCAACTGCTGGCTCGATCTCGTAACGCGTAACAACTGGTCCTGGATAGGCGGCAATGACTTTGACCTCGACGCCAAATTCATCCAGCTTGCGCTCAATTAAGCGTGAGGTAAATTCCATTACCTCAGCAGAAATGGTTTCTTTAGCCTCGGGCACTGCATCTAAAAGTGCCAGTGGGGGTAATTCAGAATCAGGAATATCAATAAAAAGAGGTTGTTGCTTTTCTCGTTGCACGCGCACGCTTTGCACAATCGCGGGCTCACTGCGCACAATTTGGACTGGCGCCATAATTTCAATGCGACCGCGCACTTCCTCGACAAACTCTTCGCGCTCTACACTGGCCTGTTCACCCACTTTACGATCGACTTCGCTTTCACGCCGTTCGCGCAAGCGCCGATACCCGAGCTCCATATACCGCCCAACTTGTTCGGCCAAATTGAGCCAAGAAAAGTGGAGGAAGAGCGATAAGCCTGCGCACAGCGCAAATAATAAAATGATTGTTGCGCCGGTAAAGCCAACTGCCATTTGCAAAGGATCGCCAATTAACTCACCTAAAACTCCCCCAGGGGGCCTAGGTAATGCAATTGCCAAAGAATGTAAGCGAATTGATTCCAAGCCCATACTGGCAAGCAAAGTGAGGCCAAAGCCCAACCATCGCAGTAACAAGGAGTCGGGCTTCGCTTCGGGGTCGGGGGGCATTGGAGTGCTCCATAACTCTTTCCAACCGGTAAAAACGCGCCTACCAAACAAGATAACCCACCAAAATGCGGACAGACCAAAGACATAAAGCATTAGGTCGGCAATCCAGGCGCCCGTCCGACCCCCTAAATTGGTTGGTAAATCAAAGCTAGCGTGTGACCAAGCAGGATCTAATTTGGAATACGTAATCAGAATTGCAAATAAAGCCAAACATAAACCCAGCGAAACAAACCAGCGGGCTTCCAATAATAAGCGGGGCATTCTGCCCTGCCCGCTGGAATTAGGGGGTTGGGTTGAATTCGATTGAGGAAAGACGGTTCGAGCCATATTTCCTTGATTGTAAACACCCCCACCCCAAGGAAACCTATAATTTAGGGATGAATACAACGAATATCAAACATAGCAAAGTTCTCATTCTTGGCTCTGGCCCCGCAGGCTATACAGCTGCAGTGTATGCGGCCCGAGCTAATTTACAGCCCACCCTAATTACTGGCTTGGCCCAAGGCGGTCAACTGATGACCACTACTGATGTTGAGAATTGGCCAGCCGACCCTGCAGGAGTTCAAGGCCCGGAACTCATGGAGCGCTTTTTAAAGCACGCGGAACACTTTAATACCGAAATTATTTTTGACCACATCCATACGGCTGCCTTACAAGAAAAGCCGATTCGCCTTGTAGGTGACTCTGGCACCTATACCTGTGATGCCCTCATCATTGCTACTGGCGCATCGGCCCAATATTTGGGCTTACCCAGTGAAGAAGCGTTTATGGGGCGCGGCGTTTCAGGTTGCGCCACCTGCGACGGCTTCTTTTATAAAAATCAAGACGTCTGCGTTGTTGGTGGTGGCAATACTGCGGTTGAAGAAGCACTCTACCTCACTGGCATTGCCAAAAAGGTGACGGTGATTCATCGGCGCGATAAATTTCGGGCTGAGCCCATTTTGAATGATCGCCTGATGGCTAAAGTAGCCGAGGGGAAAGTTGAGCTCAAACTCAATTCGACCTTAGAAGAAGTGTTGGGTGATGAAAAAGGCGTAACAGGTGTGCGGATTCGTCAAGCAAATGGCAAAACCGAAGATATCGCGCTCACTGGCGCGTTTATCGCCATTGGCCATAAACCCAATACCGAATTATTTATTGGTCAGCTTGAAATGCATAACGGCTACATCAAAACCCATTCGGGCTTACAAGGTAACGCTACGGCTACGAATATTGCTGGGGTATTTGCATCAGGTGATGTGCAAGACCACATTTATCGTCAAGCAATTACCAGTGCGGGTACAGGTTGCATGGCCGCACTGGATGCTCAGCGTTATTTAGAGGGGCTTGAGTAAAGCTTGCCCCTCTTATTGTTAGCGCATGATTGGCAACAAAGGCACAATCAATAAAGCGACGATGTTGATAATCTTGATCAGCGGATTAATCGCTGGTCCAGCAGTATCTTTGTAAGGATCGCCAACGGTATCACCAGTAACTGCAGCTTTGTGAGCCTCAGAACCTTTGCCACCGTAGTTACCTTCTTCGATATATTTCTTGGCATTATCCCAAGCACCGCCACCAGTACACATGGAAATCGCCACGAATAGACCTGTGACAATCGTACCCATTAACAAGCCGCCCAAGGCAGCAGGACCCAATAACAGACCAACCACAATCGGAATCACCACGGGCAAGAGCGACGGAATAATCATTTCCTTAATCGCAGCTGAAGTCAACATATCGACCGCTTTGCCGTACTCAGGCTTACCTGTGCCATCCATAATGCCGGGAATATCGCGGAACTGACGGCGCACCTCATCAACCACTGCGCCAGCGCAACGACCTACCGCTTCCATCGCCATCGCACCAAATAAGTAAGGAATCATGCCGCCAATAAATAGGCCAATAATCACTAAGTGATTGGATAAATCAAAGGTGACTTGTTGACCAATCGCTTCAAGCGCATGGGTGTAATCCGCAAATAAAACCAGTGCCGCTAAACCTGCTGAACCAATCGCATAACCTTTGGTCACTGCTTTAGTCGTATTACCAACTGCATCTAAAGGATCGGTAATATCGCGCACAGCTTGTGGCAAGCCTGCCATTTCAGCAATACCTCCGGCGTTATCGGTAATTGGGCCATACGCATCAAGCGCCACCACAATGCCGGCCATCGAGAGCATGGAGGTAGCTGCAATGGCGATACCAAAAATACCAGCCAACCAATACGCCGCATAAATCGCGATACAAACAAAAATAACTGGGATCGCAGTTGACTTCATCGAAATGCCTAAGCCAGCAATAATGTTCGTACCGTGACCTTTAGTCGATGCTTCGGCAATATGCTTCACGGGTTTGAAATCGGTACCTGTGTAGTACTCGGTAATCCAAACTAATCCTGCAGTGAGTAATAAGCCCACTACAGTAGCACCAAATAAACGCCATTGACTGCCAGGAATTCCTAAAGCATCGTCGGGAATAATAAATTGGGTTGCAAAATAAAACGCAATTAAGGAAAGTACGCCCGCTACCACCAAACCTTTATACAAGGCTGGCATCACATTTTTCATACCGGGTGTGGCTTTCACAAAAGAACAGCCAATGATCGAAGCAATAATCGAAATGCCGCCCAAGACCAAGGGATAAATAATGGCTGCAATAGGTGCGCCGGAAACCATCATTGCGCCCAAGACCATCGTCGCAATTAAGGTCACGGCATACGTTTCGAATAAGTCAGCTGCCATGCCGGCGCAATCGCCGACGTTATCCCCCACGTTATCGGCAATAACAGCAGGGTTCCGTGGGTCATCCTCAGGAATACCTGCCTCAACTTTGCCCACTAAGTCGGCTCCCACATCGGCGCCTTTAGTAAAGATACCGCCCCCTAAACGCGCAAAAATGGAAATGAGTGAGGAACCAAAGGCAAAACCAATTAAGGGATGCAATACCGCCGAGAGATCTTGCCCGCCCCCGATGGAAACCAGGAACATGAAAAATAAAGCCACACCAAGTAGGCCTAAGCCAACCACCAGCATGCCGGTAATTGCACCGCCTTTAAAAGCGACGTTCAGGGCTTCATTCATGCCGACCGTAGCTGCTTGGGCAGTGCGCACATTCGCTCTGACCGACACATTCATGCCAATAAAGCCGCAGGCGCCCGATAACACCGCACCAAGCACAAACCCCATGGCCGTGGCAATGTCTAAAAAGAGGCCAATCAAAATTGTTAAGACAATTCCAACAATCGCAATCGTTTTGTACTGACGGGATAAATATGCAGCCGCGCCCTGCTGAATTGCCGCGGCAATTTCTTCCATTTTGGCATTGCCAGTATCTTGTTTCAAAATCCAGCGCCGCATAAAGAAGCCATACAGCACAGCAATCACGCCGCAAACCAAAGAAAAATACAGACCCAATGTGACATTACTCATAGCTTAAATCTCCAAAAAAACGAACTTAAGAAGTATCCAACACAAACTATAACTTCTCACTTTGCTAATATCAGGGTATCCACTAATTTTTTCCGGAAAAACCCTCATGAGTCTTGATAATGTCACCCCAGGCAAAAATTCCCCCACCAACTTCAATGTAATTATTGAAATTCCGATGAATGCCGACCCCATTAAATATGAGGTTGATAAGGAAACGGGGGCTATTTTTGTCGATCGTTTCATGGGTACGGCGATGCATTACCCCTGTAACTATGGCTATATTCCCCAAACCATTGCTGGCGATGGCGACCCCGTGGATGTGCTGGTTATCACCCCTTTCCCACTCATTCCAGGCGTGGTGGTCAGTTGTAGGGCTATTGGGCTCTTACAAATGGAAGATGAGGCTGGGCAGGATGCCAAGCTACTAGCCGTACCAGAAGACCGCATTCTGTCGATTTATACCCATTGGCAGAAGCCAGAAGACATGAACCCCTTACGCCTCAACCAAATTAAGCACTTTTTTGAGCATTACAAAGATTTAGAAGTCGGGAAATGGGTCAAAGTGAGTGGTTGGGGCGGGGTTGCCGATGCCCACCATGAAATTCTCGAGGGTGTAAAACGCTATCGAGAGGAAAAAGAGGGAAAAAAGGCTTGATTAAGCTTGCTTTAGCGCAACTAAACCCTAAATTAGGTGACTTAGAGGGTAATGCTGCATTAATTGCCGCTGCGGCGCAGGCTGCTCATGCTGCTGGCGCCAAACTACTCTTAACCCCCGAGTTAGCCTTAACTGGCTATCCACCAGAAGACCTGTTGTTGCGGCCGGCATTTATTTCCGCGGCTGAAAATATCCTGGCTGAGCTATGCAAAACCCTCGGGGCTTACCCAAACCTCTCTGTTGTAGTTGGGCACCCCCAGCGTTCTGCCGTAGGCCTACAAAATTGTGCCTCTGTCTTGCGTGACGGCCAAGTCATCGCCAGCTACGCAAAACAACAATTACCGAATCATGAAGTGTTTGATGAAGTGCGGTACTTTATCCCTGGCAATCAGCCTTGTATCTTTGAGGTGGATGGGTTCCCTATTGGCTTACTCTTATGTGAAGATGCTTGGCATGAAGGCCCTGCACTCCAGGCTAAAAATGCAGGTGCGCGCTTATTGGCGGTGTTAAATGCCTCACCCTACCACCTGGAAAAAAATACCTTACGCCTGAATGTGCTGCGGGAGCAAGTTAACCTTACTAAACTACCCTTAGCGTACGTCAACATGGTGGGTGGGCAAGATGAATTGGTATTTGATGGGGGCTCTTTTGTCTTGAACTCTCATGGTCAAACTGCCTTTACGATGCCCCAATTTGAAACCGGTCTGGGGTTAGTCAACATCACTTCACTTGGAGAGCCCGAAGCTGATGTCACTGCGCTTACTGCTAATGACAAAAACATGAGCTCAATAGAGGCCCAAGTGTATGCAGCCTTAGTCATGGGGGTGCGTGATTACGTCCAAAAAAATCATTTTTCTGGCGTGATCATCGGTCTTTCTGGGGGTGTTGATTCTGCCTTGGTACTCGCTATTGCCGTAGATGCGCTGGGTGCTGATCAAGTGCGCGCAGTGATGATGCCATCGCCATATACGGCAGATATTTCATGGCTAGATGCGCGTGAACTCGCTAACAATGTCGGCGTGCAATACGATGAAATTCCGATCAGCAAGCCAGTGGCTGCATTAGAAGCAGCCTTAGCAGAACAATTTACTGGCTTAGCACCCGATGCTACGGAAGAAAATATTCAAGCGCGGGTACGCGGCACATTATTAATGGCGCTCTCGAATAAAACGGGTCGCTTAGTTTTAACTACGGGCAATAAAAGTGAGATGGCAGTCGGTTATTGCACGCTTTATGGCGATATGGCCGGAGGCTTTGCGGTGATTAAAGATATTGCTAAAACCTTGGTCTATCGACTTTGCCATTATCGCAATCAACTTACTCCAATTATTCCTGAACGTATTCTCACGCGGGCACCATCAGCCGAATTACGCGATAACCAAACTGATCAAGATAGCTTACCCAGTTATGAAGTGCTCGACGCTATATTGGAACGCTATATGGAACAAAACCAATCGCTGGCGGAAATCGTTGCCGCGGGCTACGAGGCTGCTAGTGTTGAAAAGGTAACACGTCTCATCAAGCTCAATGAATATAAACGACGCCAAGCCCCACCAGGCGTCCGCATCACTAACCGCGCCTTTGGTCGCGATTGGCGTTATCCCATTACTTCAGCTTTTCGCGCCTAAGTTAGCCCATCTAAGGGTATGATTACCCCATCTATTGAGGAGAATTAGATGAAGCTGATTACATCCATCATTAAACCGTTCAAGCTTGACGAAGTACGCGAAGCCATGGCAGACGTTGGCGTTACTGGCCTAACTGTTACTGAAGTTAAAGGGTTTGGCCGGCAAAAAGGCCATACTGAACTGTATCGGGGCGCAGAATATGTGGTTGATTTTTTACCAAAAGTAAAAGTAGAAGTTGTCGTTGCAGATGATTCAGTCGAGCGCGTTATCGAGGCGATTACGAAAGCAGCACATACTGGCAAAATTGGTGATGGCAAAATTTTTGTCACCTCAGTTGAACAAGTCATCCGCATTCGTACTGGTGAAGCGAACGAATCGGCAATCTAAAACTTCGTCTCTTCTAAGATAAGCGTTTTTGCTTCAGGGTTGCTCGGTCTTACGCGTAGGCCTTGAAAAAAAATCTCGGTTTGCGCAAGATTTGCTGTCAATAGTTTGAATGGTGGTGCACCATAAAATGAATACGAGGCGCCCGCCTCGAGTGTCTTGCTCTGTTCTTTGCCGGCTGAGTCGATGACACAAACCACCTGCTGACTTAAGCTTTGCACATATACCATATCGCCGGCCTTGCTTGGTGTACTAGTCTTATACATTACAGGGTTATTTTCTGGCCTTGGGCAAGCCACATCACTGGTTACAGCTGCAGTTTTGGAACTAGCTTCCACCATGGTAACGGGCGTTCGCTCAGGTGTTAAAACAGCGGGCTCTTGAATTAATTCGGGTGCAGTAGCTAGTGGCGCTGAGTGTACAACTGCGGGAGGCACTGGCGTCAAAGAAACTGGCGCAGTTTCGATAGCAAAATCATGGCCAAAATTAATAATCGCAAAAACAAGCGCCGCCGCCATGCTAGCAAACAAAAATAATTTTCTCTGCTTATCTTTTATTTGTAAATCGGTGGGTGCAATACCCGCTTTTAAAATCGGAGCTGACGCCTTTTCCATTTCTAAGAATGGTGCAGGGGTGGGCGCCAGAGTTGGAGGAGGAGAAGGAGTTGCTGGTGTTGTTGCTGGTGTTGTTGCTGGTGTTGGTGCTGGTTCTGATATGACTGCAACTGGGGGTGGAGGGGCTTCAATTTCCACTTCAAGATAATCCGCCTCCTCTAGGCCCAAAATGGTGGCAACTCTTTGAGCTGAGCGCAATTTTAAGGTGGGCGAGTAAAACGCACTGTGCTCACCATTCTCAATTTGCTCAATTTGCTTTTTTGAAAGACAGGCATTGAGTGCCACTGCTTCCGTGCTCAGGCCAAGCCTTTCCCTGGCCTCAATAAATGCCAAAGAACGAATCGTTGGTACCTTATTTTTGCTCATGATTAACAGACGATTTAAACAATAATTTTATCTAAAAGATACTAGCCCTAGGGATAAACCCAGCATAAATCTTGTAAAGTCTTACTTTAGGCGTCTTTTGCATGCCTAAATTGCATATTTTGGAGAAGTGATATGACAAATAAAAGTCCTGTTGGCCCTAAAAGTAATAGCGCCGACCGTCCCCTTAATTCCCGTTCACGTGCGGTTACAGAGGGTGTGGCCCGCGCGCCCAACCGCTCAATGTACTACGCCATGGGCTACCAAGAGCAGGACTTTGTCAAACCCATGGTCGGGGTAGCCAATGGCCATTCGACTATTACCCCGTGTAATAGTGGCTTACAGAAATTAGCCGATGCGGCGATTACAGCGCTTGAGGAAGCGGGTGCTAAAGCCCAAGTATTTGGAACCCCTACTGTGTCAGATGGTATTGGCATGGGCACTGAAGGAATGAAATATTCCCTGGTCTCACGTGAAGTCATTGCCGATAGCATTGAAACCTGCGTCAACGGCTTATGGCAAGACGGGGTCGTGGTGATTGGTGGATGCGATAAAAATATGCCCGGCGGCATGATGGCCTTAGCGCGCACCAATGTGCCAGGTATTTATGTCTATGGTGGCACGATTAAACCCGGTCACTACAAAGGCAAAGAGCTCAATATTGTTTCCGCATTTGAAGCAGTAGGCGAATTTACTTCTGGTCGCTTAAGCGAAATTGATCTCAAAGGCGTCGAACAACACGCCTGCCCTGGAAGCGGTTCTTGCGGCGGCATGTATACCGCCAATACCATGAGCTCGTCATTTGAAGCACTAGGTATGAGCTTGCCCTACTCCTCAACCATGGCCAATGAAGACGCTGAAAAGGTCGCCAGCGCCCATGAGTCAGCCATTGTTCTAGTTGAGGCGATTAAAAATAATTTGCGCCCCCGTGACATCATCACTAAAAAATCAATTGAAAATGCCGTCAGTGTGATCATGGCAGTTGGCGGCTCAACCAATGCAGTTTTGCATTTCTTGGCCATTACCAGTGCAGCAGAAATTGAATGGACGATTGATGATTTCGAGCGCATTCGTAAACGCGTACCCGTCATCGTTGACATGAAGCCATCAGGCAATTATTTAGCGACCGATTTACATCAAGCTGGTGGCATTCCCCAAGTAATGAAAATTTTGCTCGATGGAGGCTTACTCCATGGTGATTGCATGACCATTACCGGCAAAACCATTGCTGAAGTATTAAAAGATGTGCCTTCAGTGCCGCGCGCTGATCAAAACGTGATCCGCATGCTCGACAACCCTTTATATCCGCACGGCCATTTAGCAATTTTAAAAGGCAACATTTCACCTGAGGGCTGTGTAGCAAAAATTACCGGACTAAAAAATCCATCTATAACGGGTCCAGCCCGCGTTTTTGATTCGGAAGATGATGCAATGGCTGCGATCATGGCGCAAAAAATTCTACCGGGCGATGTCATGATCATTCGTTATGAGGGCCCTAAGGGCGGCCCAGGTATGCGCGAAATGTTGGCGCCAACCTCCGCCCTGGTAGGCCAAGGCCTAGGTGAATCAGTAGGCTTAATTACCGACGGCCGCTTCTCGGGAGGCACTTGGGGAATGGTCGTTGGTCACGTTGCCCCAGAAGCATTTGTTGGGGGCACCATTGCCTTAATTGAAGAAGGTGACTCAGTAACGATCGACGCCAATAAATTACTCATTCAACTCAATGTGAGCGAAGCTGAAATTGCCAAACGTCGCGCCGCTTGGAAGCAACCCAAGCCCCGCTACACCCGCGGCCTTTTAGCCAAGTATGCTTACCTTGCTAGCAGCGCCAGCAAAGGTGCAGTCACAGATTTGAACTTGGGCTAGCAAATACCTGACCCAAGTTCAATAGTTAATGCGCCCCCGTGTGACCCATTGGTTGCACGGGTAGTTTCACCTCTACCTCGCCTGCTTTAGCAAATTTTAATTTCACGGGAATGAAGTCGCCCGCCTTTAATGGCGTCTTAATGCCAATCAGCATCAAGTGAAGGCCGCCAGGCTTTAATTCAACTGTTCCAGCAGCAGGTACATCAATCGCCTTCACTTGGCGCATTTGCATCGTATTGCCTTCCATCGACATCGTATGCAATTGCACCTCATCAGCTACGGGTGTGCTAGCGCTAATTAATTGATCAGCTGGGCCTTGATCAATAATTTTCATAAAACCGCCGGCTACTTTTTGACCAGGTACAGTGGTGCGAGTGTAAGCACCCTCAATTTTTATTTTACCGACTTGCGCATCTTGTGCGGCAACACTAAAGGCTAGTGCTATACCGCTGACAAACATTACTACTTGCATCATTCGTTGCCTTTGATTTGCTGAATTCATTTGCTTCTCCTGAGATAAAAATACTGTAAATAAAATTGTTTTAAATATAATTAGTTTCGATTAATCATTGCTGTTTTAAAAACCAAGCCTTTAATGCGGCGAATTGAATCGGCCCTGTTTTGCGCTGCCACTGCCCATTTTTATTAATTAAAATGGTAATTGGCGTTTCGCCATGCCATTGAGGATCAACCTCATAACGCATCGCGTCATCAAAGGGTTGAAAAACAGAAAAATTATTTGCGTTCTGTAACTTTGCCCGCTGTAACATTTTTTGCACCATCTCTGGCGGAACATCGTCGACTTGCACAAATATCACTTTAGCTTGTTTATTTTGACTGAGAAATTTACCCCATTGGGGCATTTCTGCCATACAAGGCGCACAAGTCACTCCCCAAAAGTGCACTGCTAGTGGCTCACCTAAGTTAGCTTTACTGAGCTGTGCCCAGGTGCCATTTTGATAGGCCTTTACTGACTCACTTGCTTGCACGGCAGGCAGCATAAAAAATGTGGCTGCTAGCATTGATAAATAACGCTTCATTCGGCTTGTCCAATCGATAACAGTTGATAACCCTGAGCGCGCGTCAGCCAGGATAAAAATACGTTTTTGTTTTGATTAATGAGTAAAGGATGATCGGTATAGCCTACTGCCTCAGCAATCGGTTTAGCAATCGACCAAGTCTTGCCATCGTCCTTTGAGTACTGCAGATAAATAATTGCCTTTTCGCCATTAAATTCTTTCCACACCAGCCATACTTCTTTGCCTATGGTTAATAAATATGGGCGAGCAACATTCCTATTCGCATTACCTAATTGACGTGGCGGTGAATAAGTTTTGCCTTCATTATTCGAATTGGCATAAAAGACACCTTGTCGCGCACTCCCCTGGGTAAACCAAGCAACATGTGTTGTTCCAGTATCTGCAATCGCTATTGCTGGCCCATGGTGTGGACAAACATCCGTTTTCCAATGGTCGATCGCCACCCGCTGAATTGGGCCTACACCATCATTCGCTTTCGTCGGTAAGCCCTGTGAGGTCTGCTGCTTGAAAGAGAGAACTTGGGTCGCCTGATCACGCACCCCACCTGGAAATATTCCCCGATAGGCCAATACAGGAAATTGTTGCGGGTTTAAGGCCATGCCTATGCGACAACATTCGCAGCTTTCTTGATTCACAATGGTTTCAGCTTGAAAGCTCACGCCGCCATCGATTGAGCTAGCATAAGCAATCGAACCACCCAATTTTTTATTGCCCTGCTTATTCGCAGCCTGGACCACGCGCTTATCAATCCAGGCAAGATGAATCTTGCCCTTGGCATCCGCCGCCAAGATCGGAAATCGTTCACTAGCCCCACCCTGAATCAGCGCTTGTGCTTGAGTAAACGTTTTACCACTGTCTGTCGAACGCGCGGTATTAATTTGCGCATTCCAATTACTATCTTTAAAAAAAGCATAGGCAATAAATATATTGCCTTTTGGGTCAACCGTTATTTGCGGCCTTGCATCGCTGCCTACGTCAAGCTTCTTTTGATGGTTAGCAATTTCTACTGGCGTACTAAATGTCATACCTAAATCAGCAGAATGGGATAGAGATACAGCGCCGCCTGCAGTCCAAATTAAAAAGAGTTGTCCCGCGCTCGTTAAAAATGGTGTTGCTGCATTGGCACACTCAAGACTAGTCCCCTTGCAGACTTCCATCTGCGGGTGCATCATCTGATGTGACGCTTTATCCATCATTTGACTATGATCATGTTCGGGCATTTGCGCAAAGGTCCCAGCGCTAAGCAAGCAGAGCGTCCAAATCAAGATTCTGCAGGAAGCTGGATAGGTCAATTTCAAAATAGCTTCTTTCACAATTACTATTCTCTTCATCATCACCGATCGACTAAAAAGTAAACTTGCCACCAACTGTGAATGCTTGCGGCATTCCCAGCACATAGCTATTGTTATTGCTACCCGAGCCAAAAGTAATGTACTGCCGATTTAACATATTGACTGCAGTAGCATATAAAGTAATGGCTTGATTGATTTCGTAATTAGCCCTTAATCCAAAGATTGCATAGGCTGGTACAGGTAAGGAATGGGCGGTATCCATCCACGAGTTTCCCACATAGCGCATGGTGGTAGTGACGCTCGCCTTAGGCACTGGAAACCAAGTTACTCCAAGATTGCCAATATTCTGCGGTACGCCGGCGACTTGACTGCCGGTTGGATCGCTTGTCGAGCTTGCCGTTAAAACGGTATTAGTGAGTGAATAACCAGCATCTACAGCCCATTGAGGGGAGAGATTGTGATGAAACTGCATTTCTAAGCCCTGACTTTGCAGATTTTGATTATTCGTATAGTAATTAATACTAGTTGAAACACAATTGCCTGCAGCTGCTTTCAACGGATTACTGCCCTTTGCCGCGCCACACAATTGCTGGGCTAAGGCCACGTCTGTCGCATTATTGGCTTTTAAGTTGTAGGTCGTAATGGCATTAGTTATTTGATTAGTAAAAGCGGTTAGCTGCAAAAAGCCTTCTTTCCAACGGTAATCTGTGCCAGCTTCAAAGCCTTTCATAATTTCAACAGTTAAATTTGGGTTAGCAAAATTATTGCCCCCGCTTGATGAGGCATAAGATCTTAAGGTGTTATTTAAGCCTGGTGCATGATAGGCTTGATAAATAGAGCTGCGTAAGTTCCACTCTTTAGATAACTCGTATAAAAAACCTAAATTCGGACTCAAAATGGTTTTATTTTGATTCGAGATATTTTGATAGCTCGCGTTTTTACCATCGGGACCAGTGTTGTAATAGGTCGGGGTTGAACTGCTCCAGTTATCGACCCGTAAAGCTAAGGTAGTTTGTAGTGGAATGAAGCTAGTAGTTGATTTCGCTTGTCCCATTACGCCATAAAAATTCTGCTGCCCCTGGGCATAATTTACTGAGCTTACAGCGCCAGTAGTGGTTAAATTATTAGTTAAGTTAGAACCAGAAATATTCCGTCCATCTACCCCTACTAAAACTTGGTCTACCAAGCCCTTCATATCCTTAATGTATTGCACTCCAGCACCAGTAGTGGAATATGGGTCATAGTAATTTGAACTAATGTAAGGGGTGTTAGTGGCCAACTTCTGTGCATTAAAAACCGAACTTACTGCGGCATTAGAACCATTTTGTTTATTAAAAGCCGTATTTTGATAAAACAAATTAACAAGCACCTTATCGCTCTCACTTAATTTGGTCGTCGTGCCAGCAGCAATATCGGTAGTTTGTTTTAAATTGGTAGCGATACTCATGGCATTAGAGTAGTCAGCCATCGTGCCATAACCTATCCGCACAAACCCTTTTGTATCACTACCAGCCTTAAAGTAGCTTTGTAAACGGACGTTGGAATTTTGTGCGGCCGCTGCCCCCATGCCAGGCTTAACACTATTTGCTGCGGCTGGGGAGATCGTCGCGATATTTGTGTAGCCGCCAGTATTTAAATAGTCGGCCGATATGCGTAACTGCATATTCTCGGTAGCCATGATATCTTTCGATGCTGCTAGGTTCACAGTGTTGAAAGTACCGTAATTGGCCGAGACTTCTTGCTGGCTATTTTTAGGTGTGCGGGTATTCATATTAATTACCCCACCCATACCCCAGTTACCCCATAAGCTTGAAATACCCCCACGTATAAACTCAACCGTATCAATCGAAGAAAGTGGCACTAAATTCCACATAATCGTGCCGTAGAAAGCATCATTTAAGGGCGACCCATCTGCCAATACCAAAGTACGAGCATTGCCTAAACCACGTACGTTCAAACTTTGACCAGTCGGATCTTTCTCGTAATAAGGCTGATCATTTAAAAAGACACCTGGCTGATTTTTTAAAATTTGATCGATGGTTTGATCGGGCGCTAACTCCAAAACCTCCTTGGTCAGAATGGTG
Organism: Polynucleobacter sp. IMCC 29146; assembly: GCF_021395195.1. NCBI lineage: Bacteria > Pseudomonadati > Pseudomonadota > Betaproteobacteria > Burkholderiales > Burkholderiaceae > Polynucleobacter > Polynucleobacter sp. IMCC 29146. Next base: position 34,841 of record NZ_JAJVCR010000006.1, read on the forward strand.
GTGTTTAAGGGAATTTGATCTAATGGTGTATCTGAACGGGTAGCGTTAACTGTCACGCCACTTAATTTTTGATCGTAATCGGGTGGTGGCGCAATTTGCGCTTGCGCTAGACAAAAGTACCCTACAGTCCACAGAAAACCTGCACTATTTATGGCTACAGTTTGTAAGTTGCGCTTTTTGAAGTGTCGCGCCCCCTGAAAATGACGGAAATGCATTGCAAACTCCCAGAAACTAAATTAAGCCTACTTGCCATCAATGCGCAACAGAGCGCAATAAAAGCAAGATAAACCTCTAGGCTTTAGGCCAAGAGGTCAAGTTTTAGATCTGGGTAGGGGGTGCCCGAGCGGGCTGAGAAGTCCAAACAAAAAGTGTTTTGGGTGAAACATAAAAGAGCGCAGGAAAAGCTTGTGTAAGCGCGCCAACTGGCACAACCGACGTTGCCATACTGATATTAATCGCAACTGGGGCATGGGACATGATACAAAGTGGGCAATCGTGATTCATGCCAAGAGGATTGCTCGGCGCCGACTCTGCGGTAGTACTAAGATCAATCGTTAACGCCGCTACTTTATCCCCTTGCGCCTGACAAATTTCCATTGTCAGGCTGGTGGCCGATGCACTTCCTGTTTGCATGGCAGCTACAGCGGGCGACAAGCTACCGACAAGCAATGCAATTGCTGTGCAGACTGCAGCAAAGGAACGCAATCGTTTCATCGTAACAAAGCCATTAACAAAATGAGGCATTCAACATTCACTTAATTGAATGTATGTGAAACTCAAATTATTTTCGATTGGGTTTCACCATTCGCATGATTGTGATCACTGAAACAACCAACCAGACAATAAACAAAATTTGCACAACGCTCATGTTAAGTCTCCTTATGATAGGGTTAAGCTATTTTATAAGAAAATAGCTTAGGTACAACTACTTCGGGTCCGTAAAAGCGGCAGCATTGCCAAAATTGTAGCGATTAATAAGACAATTTCCAAAGCATAAACCAAGGAATAGCCAATTGCCGGGCCATTTAAGGCCTCTGGTAGAAGCTTGGCATTTTCTAAGGCCACTACGAGATCGCGAATCACCCCGCCCAAGCCGACCGCAATCCCTGCTGCCGAAGCCTGAACAGCACCCCAGGCTCCTAAAGCCAAGCCCCGCTGGTCGGCAGGCGCAAAGTTCATCGTCGCCGTAAGGGTGCCGTGACTAAAGAGACCACCGCCAAAGCCTATTAAAAAAGTACCGATAATAAAGACAATGGTGGCCTGCAAAGGCGCAGCTGCAATGACAAAAATAAATGCGGGAATACCGACATAAGCACCCAGCGTTGCCATCCGAAAAGGATCGCTGCCGCGACTTAAGACCCTAGAGGCCCAAGTAAAGCCCCATAACCCGCCAATGGCTAAGGTGGCAGTTAAGGCAGTGGTTGCACTCACACTCATTTTCAACAACTCACCACCATAGGGCTCTAACAGCACATCATTCATACTAAAAGCCATGGTGCCAAAACCTACTACGACCAAACGGCGTACGGCATGACCACCGGTCGTAAAGGTGCGCCATGATTGCATAAATGAAGGCTCGGTCTGATTAACGCGACTACGCACTTGAGCTCGGGTTTCTTGCTTCCATAACGCAATCACATTCAACACGATGGTGATCACTGCCGAGGCTTGAATTACCTGAATTAAGCGCGCGGGGCTAAATTGTTCCAGCGCTAAACCAAAAACTAAGGCACTAATTATCATGCCGAAAAGTTGCATGACATACATTAAACCGACGACTTTCGGCTGCGCCTCGACTGGCGCTAAATCGGTAGCCAGAGCAAGTCCAACGGTTTGCGTAATGTGCACTCCTGCGCCCACAAAAAGAAAAGCTAAGCCCGAAGCCGCCCAGCCAATCCAGACAGGCGCTTGACTAGATTGGCCGCCACCCGATAAAACCAATAAAGCAAATGGCATGATTGCCAAGCCACCAAATTGCACTAAGGTACCCATCCAGATATAAGGTACCCTTCTCCACCCTAAAGCCGACTGGTGGTTATCTGAACGAAAGCCAATTAAGGCACGAAAGGGGGCAAACAGAATTGGTAATGAAATCATCACCGAAACAATTGAGGCGGGCACATGCAGCTCGACAATCATTACGCGGTTTAGGGTGCCAACTAATAACACTAGAGCCATACCAACTGAAACTTGAAACAAGGATAGTCGTAAGAGGCGAGATAAGGGTAAATCGGCTGAGGCGGCATCAGCAAAAGGTAAATAACGTGAGCCTAGCTCAGACCAACCTTGAATTAACTTTTTGGTAACTCGGTTCATCTAAAAAATTTTACCTTAGCGCTGCAATGAAAAAGGCTGGGATGTGCGATCCCAGCCTTGCACGAAAAGCTAAAGTACTTTACTTCTTCGCTGCAGGTGCTGCCGCCATGGGTGCTGCCATGGGTGCTGCCATCGTTGCTGCTGAACTCGCCATCATCGGTGCATTGCCTTGTAAAAAAGCTTTGACCCAAGTGGTGTTAGAAACAATTGCTAAGTGAACGCAGAAAGAGCTAATCGCTACAGCTGCAATAAAAATAGGAATGCCAACAGTGGGTTTTACAACGGTCCACATTTTTCCGTAAATCATATTGATCTCCTCTTTTTATTTAAGCCAAGGCGAGTAGATATAAGCCAGTAAATGGGCAAGAGCTGCGATCATGCCGAAAAACTGGGTCCCTTGAATCAGATTGCGGTGCAACTCTTCCGATTCAGCGTCGTTTAAGCCCGTAAGGCTTACATTTCCGTTTGACATTGTTTTTGTCTCCCCTAGAAAGACGAACTACTTTCGTGCCAAACCCGCACGAGGGTTTTATGACTAAAGCCAACTGTATGAAACTGTAAAACCACTTCGACTACATGTGTAATATAAAAATTACACTTCGACTTGTCAACAAAATTTTACAGATTTTGCAGATAAACCACCTAGGGGATATACCTATATAGATAAAGGACAAATAGCCCCGCTGAGGGGCTATTGTCTGTAGGGCGCTGATGGGGGAGGCTGGGTCTTGTTGGGGGGGATTAACTAGCTAATACCCGCTTTTACAGCGCGTTTTTTGGTGAATTTGCCAATTAAAGGCCAGAGTAAAAGGCCTAAGGCGAGGGCCGTAATGGTACCAACTAGGTAATTTGAGAAAAAGATCTCTAAGCTACCCTGGGAGAGCAACATCGACTGGCGGAAGGAATCTTCAGCTCGGTCACCCAGCACTAACGCCAAAACCATCGGTGCCATTGGGTAATCTAGCTTCTTAAAAAGATAGCCCAAGACACCAAAACCCATCATCAACCAAACATCGAAATTCGCGTTATGAACGGTATAAGCCCCGACCGCACAGATCACAATAATGACGGGTGCAATGATCGAAAAGGGAATACGCAAAATCGATGCAAACAAAGGTACGCAGGTTAAAACGACAAATAACCCTGCCAAATTACCCAAATACATACTGGCAATTAAGCCCCAAACAAAGTCTGGTTTCTCGACAAACAGTAAGGGACCCGGCTGCAAACCCCAAATTAATAGGCCACCCAATAACACGGCTGCCGTGGGCGAACCTGGGATGCCCAAAGAAAGCATTGGCAACAAGGCGGCAGTGCCAGCTGCATGGGCCGCTGTTTCGGGAGCGATAATACCCTCCATCTCACCCTTGCCAAAGTTTTCGCCCCGCTTAGAAACCCGTTTTGCCACGCCATAAGACATAAAAGAGGCGGGAGTTGCCCCACCAGGCGTAATACCCATCCAGCAGCCAATTAAACAACTACGTAAGGAAGTAGCCCAATATTTGGGTAACTGCTTCCAAGTCTCCCAAACAATTTGACTACGAATCTTGGCGGTTGCCCCAGAAAATGACAGGCCCTCTTCCATCGATAAAAGAATTTCGCCAATGCCAAATAAGCCGATCACCGCAATTAAGAAATCAAAACCACGCATTAATTCAGGATTGCCAAAAGTTAAGCGTAATTGACCAGTAACTGTGTCCATGCCAACCGTAGCCAAGGCAAAACCCAGCATCATGGCGGAAATCACTTTAAACGGTGAGCCTTTATTCATACCCACAAAGCTACAAAAGGTTAAAAAATAAACAGCAAAAAATTCAGGTGGCCCGAATTGCAAAGCAAACTTCGCCACCAATGGCGCCAAGAAAGTGATCATCACAATGGCAAAAAATGCGCCCACAAATGAAGAAGTAAAAGCCGTGGTTAAGGCAGCCCCTGCTTTTCCATTACGCGCCATTGGATAACCGTCAAATGTCGTTGCCACCGACCATGGTTCGCCAGGAATATTAAATAAGATCGAAGTAATTGCTCCGCCAAACAAAGCGCCCCAATAAATACACGAGAGCATGATGATGGCTGAAGTAGGTGGCATCGTAAAGGTGAGCGGCAATAAAATCGCAATGCCGTTGGCGCCACCTAAACCTGGTAATACGCCAATGATCACGCCCAACGTTACGCCAACGAGCATCAGCAATAAATTAAACGGTGTCATTGCAACCGCAAAACCCTGAAACAATAAATTAATTTCTTCCAACGTAAACTCCTAAAAATGCCGTGCAACTATCTATGTAAATTTTTATTGCATACCTAAAAAGGTTAAGGGGTTAAACCAAGAGCCATGCGGTAGTGGTACCTGAAACCAGATTTCAAAGAGGACATATAAGGCCACACTCACCCCCACACCAACGGCAATCGCCTTCCAGTAAGCGTACTTACCTAGCCAAACCATAAATACGGCAATGTAAATTGCAGCTGACACATAAATGCCAATGAGTTGCACGCCCAAGACAAAAACAAGGGCTGGAAGAAAAACCGCCATCACTTGACGGAACGGCTCTTTTTCAACAAAAGCGTCGTCTTTTTTTTGCTTGTTTTGAAATACTGCTTGATACAAAGTAACCGTACTTGACAGCAAAATAATTAAGCTAATGTAAAAAGGAAAGTAGCCCGATTGTGGTCCATCACTGCCCCACGATGCACCTAACTTAATACTGCCAGTCATCACCACAAATCCAAATATTAAAAATAGTAAGGCAGTAATAATTTCCATCGTTCTAACGCTAACGACCATTTCTTGCTTTGCAGGTTCAGACATAGTTCAATCGATTAAAGATAAAGTATTTAAATAAAATAAGGCTTCTAAATATCGCAGTAGAAGCCTTATTGACTAACAATGATTACTGCGCGATAAAGCCCGCTTCTTTCATGAGCTTGACGTGTAAAGCCTCATTTTTACCAAGCCAATTTACATATTCCTGACCAGTCATAAAGGTTTGGTTAAAGGCGCCGTCAGCCATAAATTTCTTCCACTCTGGCGTCTCGCGTACCTTTTTGAGAACACCAATGAAGTAATCAACTTGATCTTGGGATACTCCAGGCGACATAAAAATACCGCGCAACATCACATAGTCGGTTGGTACGCCAACTTCTTTACAAGTAGGTACGTCATACCAAGATTGAGTAGGAGTAATTTTTTCTTTATAGGGCATGCGCTTTTCATCAAATACGCACAAGGCCCGTAATTTGCCTGCTCGCCATTGCGCAACTGCTTCAATCGGATTATTGACGGAAGAGTCAATGTGATTACCAACTAACTGCACTGCCACATCACCACCCCCCTTGAAAGGAATGTAGGTAAATTTGGTACCGGTAGCCTTTTCTAAGGCAACGGTAATAATTTGATCTTCTTGTTTAGAGCCGGTACCCCCCATTTTAAATTTACCTGGGCCGGCAGCCTTAGCCGCATCAATAAACTCTTTCGCAGTTTTATACGGTTTTTCCGCGTTATCCCACAAAACAAATTGATCTAAAGCCATCATCGCTACTGGCGTCATATCGCGCCAATTAAATGGCACTCCAGTTGCCAAAGGCGTAGTGAATAAATTTGAAAGCGTAATAACAATTTTATGGGGGTCGCCTTTAGCTTCTTTCATTGCCAAGAAGCCTTCTGCACCTGCGCCAGCTGCTTTATTGACTGGAATAACTGATTGTTTCATCAAATTATTTTTAGTAATGATGCCTTGAATCATGCGTGCCATTTGATCGGCTCCGCCACCTGGGCCGGCAGGAATAATAAATTCAACTGGTTTAGTAGGTTCCCAAGCTGCCCAAGCTGGGTTAATGCTAATAGTTGCTACTGCGACACAAATAGCTAAAAATAACCGATTTTGTTGTTTCATGATTCCCCTCCATTAATGTTAGTTCCCAATCTTACCTTGACTATTAAGAACTGATGCGCTGATTTTTCTTTAAAAAAGGCAAACTTCTGTTGACCAGCATCAATAAAAAAAACTTCTGTGGCTGGCGGGGTTCAATACTTAGTAAAAACCCCTACTTAATTAAGGACCTTATAACCACGACCTTTTAGGCAATTAGTCACCACGGCTTCTTGAGCCTTATTGCCTTGATAAAGTCCATAGCCACCGCCAACAATGGCACCAACTCCGGCAGACTGAGCAATATTAGAGCCCGTGCCGCCTGCCACTAACCCCAATAAAGCGCCAGCAGCTACTCCCATGGCCGCATCAGTAAGACCAGACTTTGCTGCCCCATCTTGCTGAGTTGCATAAGCCTGACACTGCTGTAAATCGGTATCGTATTTAGCCTGATTAACGCCCTGCATATCGACGATCGGCTTGACATTGGCCCCAGCGCAGGCCACTAAAAATAATGGGGTGAAAAAAAGTGCAAAGGCTTTCATGTCTATTTCCTTTTCTATCGCAGATTAAAACGGCAGCCTAATTATTTCAGCCTAATTATTTAATACGGTGATCAACTCTCTTGGCACTACACTAGTATATTGAAATTGGTGCTAAATGGTACTAACAGGTGGTGCCGGAAAGAGGAATCGAACCTCCGACCTTCGCATTACGAATGCGCTGCTCTACCAACTGAGCTATTCCGGCTTAACTCTAATAGAAATTTTAGCTTAGGGGTAAATGATAAGCACGTAACAGTTCAATTTCTTCAGCCGCGCCCAGCATTACTGATACCCGCTGATGAAGCGCAGTCGGCTGAATTTCTAAAATTCGCTGTTTACCGTCAATCGCCTGCCCGCCGGCTTGTTCCACTAAAAAACTCAGTGGATTTGCTTCATACATTAACCGTAACTTTCCTGGCTTATTGGGCTCACGCTGATCCCATGGGTACATAAATACACCGCCGCGCATCAAGACTCGATGCACATCGGCCACCATCGAGGCGATCCAACGCATATTAAAATCTTTTGCCCGCACCCCAGTTGTGCCAGCTAGACACTCTTCAATATAGCGTTGCACTGGTTTAGCCCAGTGCCGTAGATTCGACATATTGATGGCAAATTCTTTGGCAGCTTGTGGAATGCTGATGCCCTGTTTTATTAAAATAAATTGGTCTGTTAATGGATCCAGCGTGAAAAGGTCAACGCCCGCGCCTAAGCTCATTACTAAAGTTGTTTGTGGGCCATACACCACATATCCAGCAGCGACTTGCTGCGAACCTGCTTGCAAGAAATCATTTGGCTCTAGTGGCACATTAGGAGTAGGTTTTTTTAAAATAGAAAAAATCGTACCAATCGATACATTCACATCAATATTAGAAGAGCCATCCAGCGGATCGAATAAAATTAAATAATCCCCGCTACCCGATCCCACGGTAATGGGCAACTCCATTTCTTCTGAGGCAATACCTGCTAGAGCGCTACAGCCGCTCAGCTCTGCAATTAAGGCATCGTTGGCAATGATATCTAGCTTTTGTTGTATCTCACCTTGCACATTGTCAGTACCAGCCGTGCCCAACAAGCCAATGAGGGGGCCTTGGGCAACTGCTTGACTCAAGCCGATACAAGCTTGGCTTAGCGCCAACAATAGCTCTTGTAATCCCACTGGCAAAGCTTGATCTTGAAGACGGAATGCGGCTAAATAGGATTTGAAATTCATCTGCTTATTCTAGAGCTTTATTCACTACCTCTCGCACATCAGCCGAAAGATTAGCGTTTGCTGCCACCTGCTCTAAAGCTGCCCGCATCTTGCTTTGATAAGGCTCGGCAAAAGAACGCCAACGGTCAGCAGCGCGCGCTAAGCGGGCTGCTACTTGCGGATTAATTAAATCAAGCGCTTGCACAGTTTCTGCCCAAAAAGCATAGCCGCTACCATCCCATTGATGAAACCCTGCTGGATTAGCTAGACAAAAAGCATGTATTAAGCTCCGCACCCGATTAGGGTTAGTCATTTTAAAAGCAGGATGATTTCGTAAACTGCGGATTCGCTCTAAGGGGGCATCAAGCGAGCACATGGCCTGCAAAGTAAACCATTTATCTATCACTAGTGGATTATCAGCAAAGCGCTGATAAAAATCAGCTAAACAATCTGTCGCTTTAGATGCGCCCTGCAATACCAAGGCAGCGAGAGCACCAAAACGATCGGTCATATTGTTGGCTTGCTGATATTGATCAAGCGCCAATTGCTGAATACTGAGGTCTTGCGGATTCGCTAATAACAACATACTTAAAGCAAGATTTTTTAAAGCACGCTTGCCTACACTAACTGAATCAGGCGAGTAAGGCCCCGAAGTTTGCATCTGTTGATAAGCACGGAGCCAATCGGGCTGCAGGGTTTTAGCTAGGGCTAGGCGATACGCCTGCCTCGCTGCATAAATTTGTAAAGGCTCAATCGATACGCAGTGCTCGTACAAATAACTTTCAGCAGGTAAGGTAAAGACCAAATCTTTAAATGCGGGATCTAATTCCGCGTCAAGCAGAATGCTACGATAGGCGGCAAGAAGACGCGCATCAGGCAAACGTCCAGCTAAGATTAATTCTAATGCCAGTTTCTGTGCCGCCTCCCAACGATTAAAGGGGTCATCGTCACCTGCTAGCAACATCAATAAATCGGTTTCGCTCTGTGCAAAATCTAAAATAATGGGCGCAGAAAACCCACGGTTAAGCGACAGAATTGGCCGTTGGGGCACATCATAAAAAGTCCAAGTTTGTGAGCTGGCACTGAATTCTAATAGTTGTTCTGTGCCACATGGTTGTATTTGACTGGGCTGTGGATTTGCTCGTGTATTAGCAGATAAGTTTTGTACGGGTACAAACAAACGCATTAATAGTGGAATTAAAAATGGCTTAAGCTCTGCCTGGCTTGCCTTCGAGGTGCAAGTTTGGGTTAAGGTTAATTGATATTGCTGCGTAGTTGAGTCGTAATTTTCTCCGACCTTTACGCGTGGAGTGCCAGCTTGGCTATACCAAGCCTCAAATTGACTTAAATCTCGTCCATTAGCATCTGCCATCGCAGCTAAAAATTCATCGCAAGTGACTGCTTGTCCATCATGTCGTTTAAAGTAAAGATCCATGCCTTTACGAAAACCATCGCGACCTAATAAAGTTTGGTACATGCGCACGACCTCTGCGCCTTTTTCATAAATCGTTACGGTATAAAAATTATTAATTTCTTGATAGGCATCAGGTCTTACTGGGTGGGCCATTGGACCAGCATCTTCAGGAAACTGCGCCGCTCGTAATAAGCGCACATCGGCAATGCGACTAACTGCCCTACCCGACTCACTACCAATTTGATCAGCTGAAAATTCTTGATCTCGAAAAACAGTTAAGCCTTCTTTTAATGACAACTGAAACCAATCACGACAAGTGACCCGATTACCAGTCCAGTTATGAAAATATTCATGCGCAACCACACTTTCAATGCCTGCAAAATCAGCATCGGTTGCTGTCTCTGGCTGGGCCAGCACATACTTGGTGTTGAAAATATTTAAGCCTTTATTTTCCATGGCCCCCATATTGAAATCGCTCACCGCCACAATCATGAAGCGCTCTAAGTCAAGCTCTAAACCAAATCGTTTTTCATCCCATTGAATCGCATGTACCAATGAATCCAAGGCATGTTGAGTTTTTTCTAAATCGTGAGGCTCAACCCATACCTGCAGTAGCTTACTAGCACCGCTAGCCGCAGTGAGTTTTTTTTCTACGCACGCTAACTTACCAGCCACCAAAGCAAACAAGTAGCAAGGCTTTGGAAAAGGATCTTCCCAAACTGCACTATGCCACCCATTTTCTAAGCGCTCGGTACTGATTAAATTTCCGTTTGAAAGTAATACCGGAAAATCAGCTTCCACTGCACGCAAAGTGACGCGATAGCGTGCCATCACATCAGGTCGATCTAAAAAGTAAGTAATCTTTCGAAATCCTTCAGCCTCGCATTGGGTAAAAAAATTACCATTCGAAACATACAGTCCCATCAAGGAGGTATTTTTAGCTGGCACACAAGCGGTGATGATTTCTAAAACAAATGCATCTTTACCTTGATTTGGTAAAGCGTGAATGGTTAATAATTCGGGCGTAATTTCAAATTGACGATGGGGGGTGCCATTAATTCGCAAGCTAATAAATTCTAGGTCTTGCCCTTGAAGCACTAGAGAAGTGTGCTCACCGGTTGTAGGTTCAACTGAAATTCGACTCTTCACAATGGTGCGCTCAGGATTAAGCGCGAAATCTAAAGCGACTTGCGTAAATGTAAAGGGTGGAGGGGTGTATTCAAGCCTTCGAAAGCTTAATGGCAAATCGTTTTTCATCACCGTATTGTAGGCTTAGGCGAAAATGAAGGTGCCCACCCCTAAGGCGATAAACACTACTGCTGCTATGGCATGCACCCATTGAATTGGTAGGCGCTCGGTAAATTTACGCCCCAACCAAACTGCTGGAATATTGGCTAACATCATCCCTACTGTGGTACCTAAGGTTACTGAAGTCACGCTGTCGTAACGAGCGCCGAGCGCAATTGTCGCAATTTGGGTTTTATCACCCATTTCTGCCAAAAAGAAAATAGTCGTGGTAAAAATAAAAACTGGCCACGCTCGATTCGCGACGCGCCGCTCTTTGCTTTCATGGAAATGATCTGGAATCAGCAACCAGAAACCAATCAATAAAAAACCGACCCCCAAAATCCACTGCATGACAATGGGGCTCAGTAAGTCTGCTACCCAATGACCCGCCAATGCAGCGCCTGCATGATTAAACAAGGTGGCAAGCAAAATTCCACCAATAATGGGCCCAGCTTGTTTGGGATATCGCGCGGCCAACATTAAAGACAGAAGTTGCGTTTTATCGCCAATTTCAGCCAAAGCGACGACCGAGCTTGAAACGATGAAGGCTGAAAAATCAAACATATTCGACTATTTAGTTAATTACTATTGAGATCTTTAATTAATACAATTTGGCTATTAAGCTGAAGAATCATACACTCTCCAATATTGAAAAGCATATTGAAGGATAGTAATGGCAATGACTGAAGGTAATTTAGAAGCTCCGACCCGCCACCCCTTGGATTGGCAAAATCCTGAGTTTTATGATCAGACGAAAATTGATGCTGAATTAGAGCGCGTCTTTGACGTTTGCCACGGCTGTCGACGCTGTGTCAATCTTTGCGGATCCTTTCCAACTTTATTTGATCTCATCGACGGCACCCCCGACGGCGAACTCGAACAAGTGAACAAAGCCGATTATCAAACGGTGGTTGATCAGTGCTACCTCTGTGACGTGTGCTACATGACCAAATGCCCCTATGTGCCGCCCCACCCTTGGAATATTGATTTTCCGCATTTAATGTTGCGGCAAAAAGCCAAAAACTTTCAAGATGACAAAGCTACTGTTCGGGATAAAGTTCTGTCGGCCACCGACAAAATGGGTTTCTTCGCGGGCATTCCAATTGTCACCCAAGCCGTTAATGCGGTAAACAAAACTGGACTGGCGCGCTTGATGTTAGAAGGCGCCCTCGGCGTTCATAAAGACGCCTGGCTTCCAGAATACGCCACAAAAACCTTTCCTCAATTGGCAGCAAAATCATCTACCTTTCCAGTCATTGATGGCAAGAAAACACCGGGCAAAGTGGCCATCTTTGCCACCTGTTATATCAATTACAACGAGCCAGGGATTGGACAAGATCTCATTAAAATTTTGCAACATAATGAAATACCCTATGAACTAGTTGAGAAGGAAGCTTGTTGTGGCATGCCTAAACTTGAGCTTGGCGATTTAGAGTCAGTGGCAGCCAATAAAGAAAAGAATATACCTAAGCTAGCCGAACTTGCTCGCGCTGGCTATGCGATCCTCACCCCAATTCCCTCTTGTACCCTGATGTTTAAACAAGAGCTGCCACTGATGTTCCCAGGCGATACTGCCGTGCAAGCCGTGAAAGAGGCGATGTGGGACCCATTTGAATACTTAGTCGCACGCCATAAAGATGGCTTACTGAAAACCAATTTCACGACTGAATTAGGTCATGTAAGCTATCACCTTGCTTGCCATTCACGAGTACAAAATGTGGGACAAAAAACTGCTGAAGCTTTGCGTTTAATTCCCGGTACTGTAGTTAATGTAGTTGAGCGTTGCTCAGGTCACTCTGGCACTTGGGGTGTTAAAAAAGAATTTCATGAAATGGCGAAAAAAATCGGTAAACCGGTTTTTAAACGGATGGCGGAAGAAGAGCCTAATTTTATTAGCTCGGATTGCCAACTGGCTGGTCACCATATCGAGCAAGGGATGGCTGAGTTGGGTTTGCCTCCGACTCCTATGGCGCACCCATTAACTCTCATGGCTAAGGGCTATGGGCTGTAAACTAGTAGAAAGATAGGATAAATCAACAATGGGAATGATTACCCGCAGTAGCCTTTTAAGCCTCGAGGCTTATCACAAGGAGCGCCCAGAAATGCGCCACAAAGCCATTGAAGAGCGCCGTATCCGCACCGTGCATTTAGGTGATCACTTGACAATGATTTTCGAAAATGAATTTCTGATGCGCTATCAGATTCAAGAAATGCTCCGCGTTGAAAAAACCTTCGATGACGCGGGCATTCAAGATGAGCTCGACGCTTACAACCCATTGGTACCAAACGGCTCGAATTTCAAGGCGACGATGATGCTCGAGTATCCCAATGAAGCCGATCGCAAAATTGCCTTGAGTAAATTGCTTGGCGTTGAAAATCATGTCTTCATTGAGATTGAAGGCCAGCCACGGGTTTACGCGATTGCCGATGAAGATTTAGAGCGCAGCTCTGAAGAAAAAACGTCTGCAGTGCACTTTATGCGCTTTGAGCTCAGCGACGATATGAAAAAGGTTTTGCAAGCGGGAGCACAAATGATGGTGGGCTGTGACCATAAAGGCTACCCCTTCCACATTGAAACCCTCGCTCACGAAACCTTAGCCTCTTTAGTTAGTGATCTGAGTTAACCTTTTAGTTAAGTGCAAGCCTCAAGCAATTCATCTGCCGAAATATAGTTCAAACTTTGTGCTTGCGCCACAGGTGCAGAGGTTAACCTACCACGATAAACGCTTAAGCCATTGCGCAAATGCGGATCGAACTCTAAGGCGGCACTTAAACCGTGATTAGCCAAAGCTTCAACAAATGGGAAAGTTGCGTTGGTTAAGGCCAGAGTTGAGGTTCTGGCCACAGCACCTGGCATATTAGCAACGCAGTAATGAATTACTCCGTCCACTTCAAAGGTAGGATTGGCATGAGTAGTGGGAAGTGAAGTTTCAAAACATCCCCCCTGATCAATTGCCACATCGACCACCACCGCACCCGATTTCATTTTGCTGACCATTTTGCGCGTGACCAATTTAGGCGCTGCGGCACCAGGTAAAAGTACCCCGCCAATTACAGCATCCGCCTGATAGACGGCATCCTCTAAAATACTAGGATCAGAGTAAAGTGATTTAACGCGGTTCCCATAAATCACATCAATTGCTCTTAAGCGCTCGATATCACAATCAAAGATGGTCACATCAGCGCCAATACCAACCGCTATTTGCAAGGCATTGCGCCCCACCACTCCTGCACCCAAAATTACCACCTTCGCTGGTGCTACACCGGGTACCCCAGCCATTAAAATTCCTGGGCCTCCATGGGATTTTTCTAAATGATGAGCCGCAGCCTGAATCGACATGCGGCCCGCAACCTCGCTCATTGGTGCAAGCAAAGGTAATGTGCCATTACCTGAAGTGACGGTTTCATATGCAATACAAATCGCGCCAGATGCTAATAGCGCCTTGGTTTGTAATGGGTCGGGAGCTAAGTGCAAATAGGTAAATAAAATTTGATCCTCCCGCAACAGCGCACATTCTTCTGCTTGCGGCTCTTTCACTTTCACAATCATGTCTGCGCTAGCAAAGATTTCTTCAGCGGCTTCAGTTAGCTTAGCGCCAGCAATGCGATACATTTCATCAGTAAAGCCAATGCGCTTTCCAGCATCACACTGCACCAAAATGGTATGGCCCTGCATACTTAAGGCGCGCACATTACTTGGTGTAAGTCCAATCCGAAATTCATTATTTTTTACTTCTTGTGGTAAACCAATAATCATATTTTCTCCCTAATAAGTTGATTTTTACGATGTAAACCCAATACGAAAAACAGGACAAAATAAAGCCCCAATAAACACGGTCCCACAATTAAGGCCGCTCGGGCATAGTCACTCATTGCCATCATGGCGATGACTAAACCGATGAATGCCAATGCGAACCAAGACGAGAATGGCCACCAGGGCGTTTTAAATGCCAACGCAGTAGTTTGTGCTGGTGACAAGGAGCGGCGAAATTGCAGTTGGGTATATAAAATTGCTACCCAAACCATTAAGCCAATAAAAGTGACTCCAGCCATGGCGTAATGAAAGGCCGCAGCTGGCGCAAAGTAATTTAATGCCACTCCCGCCATCGCTACCAAAACTGTCAGGATGACCGCCTTATGGGGTACCCCGCCAACTGATAAAGCTGCCAATTTTTCTGGAGCGTAGCCATTCACTGATAAGGCATATAGCAAACGACCGCCACTAAAAATACCCGCATTACATGACGATAAGGCAGCAGTGATGACCACAAAATTAATGACACCAGCTGCTTCACGTAAACCAATGCGCTCAAACATCACCACAAAGGGACTGCCTTGCTGGCCAACTTCATTCCAAGGAAAAATGGCCAAGATCACCAATAACGCACCAAGATAAAAAATTAAAATACGCCAAGCCAAGGAATTAATCGCCATCGGAATTGTTTTGCGGGGATTTTCTGCTTCACCTGCCGACAAGCCAATCATCTCGATACCAACATAGGCGAATAAAACCATCTCGAGAGAAAGTAATAAACCCTCAATACCATTGGGGAAAAAACCGCCGTGCTGCCATAGGTTTGCCAAACCGAGTGGCTGCCACTCATTGGTATAGCCTAGAAAAATAACGGCTACGCCAATAGCAATCATGACAATAATCGCGACCACTTTAATTAAGGCAAACCAAAACTCAAATTCACCAAATACTTTGACGGCAATTAAGTTGATCAAACCCATTGACACAATGGATGCTAGTGCCCAAGTCCATTGTGGAATATCGGGAAACCAAATACCCATATAAATTCCCACCGCAGTCACTTCAGCGATACCAACCAAAATCCAATAGGTCCAATATCCCCAACCGACCATATAGCCAGCTAGCGGACTCACATAACTGCTCGCGTATGCAGCAAATGAACCAGCGACTGGTTCATGAACCGCCATTTCACCCAAAGCACGCAAAACAATAAATGCCACTATTCCGGCAATCAGGTAACTTAACAAAATAGAGGGGCCAGCTAGTTTGATTGCCGTACTTGAACCCAAAAAGAGTCCCACTCCAATCGTCGATCCTAAAGCCATGAGGCGAATATGCCGCACCTTCAGATGGCGTTTTAATCCGTGTGATTCTGTTTGCAAAAGATCTCCTTTCGATCTGACGTTGCTAAGCAAGCAACGAAGCAGAGTCTAGGGAGTCGCAGAGAAAAGCACTAGAGCCTAAAACTACCAAAAGTTATAGAAATGAAAAAACTACTTGGCCTTTGCTCGCATTTCTAGCCAAGCAATAACTCAAATCAAATTCCTGCTTGAGCTTCCTACAGCAAAATACGAAATTTCTGACAGGGAAATCCCTGATGCAATTCCATCAATTTTGATCTTGCGCCAAGCAGGAGGCGCTTTTAAAACTAAATTCAGGGAAATAAGTGAAAACGCAGGCGAAAAAAAACCCCGGCGAACCGAGGTTTTTTAAAGCAGTAAAAATTACTTCTTAGCGTCAGCAGCTGGCTTAGCAGCAGCGGCAGCAGGTGCAGCAGCTTTTGCATCTTTAGCAGGCGCAGCAGGTGCAGCAGCAGCTGGCTTAGCAGCAGCGGCAGCAGGTGCAGCTTTTGCATCTTTAGCTGGCTCAGCAGCAAAAACGGAAACAGCGAATAAACCAGAAACTAAAGCAGCGATAATTTTGCTCATGTAAAACTCCTATATAGGTAAGAAATTTGCAGTTGCCTGCAGGTTCAAATAAAAACCACTCCACTAAAAACCACTCACCACAATAAAGCGCTTTCGGTAAGCAGTTTTCATTTGAAGCTTAATAATCAACGCCTTACTAGGCAAAGCGTTGACAGTTTTGTTACTTAGAAATCTAAATAACGCGAAATTCTAGCAAATTTGTCCAAGTTTTTGGGGGATTGAGGCGAAAAAAAACCCCGGCGAACCGAGGTTTTTTACATAAAACGGGTAGAAATTACTTACTTGCAGGCATTTTTTTGCCTTCAGCAGCACGTGTTTTATCTTCCATTTTAGGCTGAATTTCATCTCCAGCTTTCTTTTGCTTCTGCGAAGTTGAATCTTTAGCAGTAGTTAAATCTTTACCAGTTTCAGTTTTGCGCTGCTCTTTTTCAAGTTTAGGTTGTACTGCATCGCCAGCTGCGGCTTGTTTAACCTTAGTTGAATCTTTAGCAGTTGGTAAACCTTTGCCAGTTTCAGCTTTGCGCTGCTCTTTTTCAAGCTTAGGCTGTACAGCATCACCAGCTGGGGCTTGCTTAGCAGGTTGGGCATAAACACTAACTGCGAATAAACCAGAAACCAAAGCAATGATCAATTTGCTCATGTAAAACTCCTATATAGGTAATAAAAAGCAGTTTCCTGCAAGTTCAAACAAAAACCACTCGATTCAAAAAAAACGGCCATAATGAAGTAGCCTTTATTTGAAGCTAGCCATACAACGCCTCAAAAAATGAATTGTTGACAGTTTTGCTACTTAGAATACTAAGTAAGTCAGGAGTTTAGCAAATTTATGCGGCTTTTCTATGGCTAATTAAGGCCAAAACCTCGGCAGCAGCTAAAAAACCGCATCCCGCCGTCACCGTTACTGCTGAACCATAGCCAGCGCAGGCTAAACCCCCAATGGCTTTGCCCATTCGAGGCTCATTTGAGTAGATGGCGCGAATTCCCATCTTTTTCTTTAAGTCTCGTGAAAAACCGTGGTTTTTACGCAAATCTGCCCGAATTTTTGCCAGCAAAGGGTCTTGAATAGCTTGTCCTAAGTCATCAGCACGTAAGCAACTCGGGTCTCTTTTCCCGCCCACCCCGCCACACATAACTAATTCTTGTTGCTTTGCCACGCTCCATGCTGCGAGGGCAGTTTTGGTTTCAGGAGCGTCAGTTGCGTCTAAAACGATTGCCCCTAAGGGAATGAATAAATCTAAGTTATTTGGTTCTAAAAAAGCGTCATGGCAAGTTAAACGTAAGGCAGGATTAATACGCATGAGTCGCTCGGCCATTACTGCCACTTTTTCACGCCCAAACTCACCTTCTAAAGCGGGTAATTGTCGATTGGTATTGCCTTCGCTAACATGATCAAAATCGATCAAGACTAAATGACCAATTGCTGAGCGCGCCAAGGCTTCTGCTGCCCAAGAGCCAACACCCCCGAGACCCGCAACCACTACAGTAGCTTGTTGAAACCTCGCATAGGCGGTATCGCCATACAATTTAGCTACCCCACCAAAGCGGCGGTTTACCGCAACCCCAAGGCCTTCGGTCGCTGCCTCACCAGTCTCTTGGTTGATGGCAAAATTTGCTCTTATTCCCTTACTCATAAGCTCTCTTTATACTGAATTCATGAACACCATTGCAGAACTGCGTAAAAACTATGCTCGCGGGCAGTTATCTGAAACTGATGTGCCGCCAGATCCTTTCACTTTCTTTCATACTTGGTTTGAACAAGCCATGAACGCGCAGTGTCCAGAACCCAACGCCATGACCTTGGCCACCGCCGATGCTACGGGTAAACCGTCCTTGCGTACAGTGCTACTGAAAGGTGCAGATATCACCGGCTTTACATTTTTTACCAACTACCAAAGCCAGAAGGGCCAGGAGCTTGCCGAGCGACCTCAAGCTGCGTTGTTATTTTACTGGCATGAGCTCGAGCGCCAAGTGCGCATTTCAGGGTTGGTTAGCCGCATTAGCACCGCCGAAAGCGATGCATACTTTCATTCGCGCCCAGTAGCTTCGCGCATTGGCGCGTGGGCCTCCCCCCAAAGTACTGAAATCCCCAACCGCAATTTTTTAGAGGCGGCAGAGCAGCGCTTTGAAAAGCAATTTGGTGATAACCCTCCACGCCCAGATCATTGGGGCGGATATTGCCTGCAGGCTGAAGAAATTGAGTTTTGGCAAGGCCGCCCATCACGCTTGCATGATCGCATTCGTTATCAGCTAGTCAAGACAGCGGCACCCAGCGTCAACCCTGCTTGGCGTATTTCACGTTTAGCTCCCTAAGCGTTCAAAACCCGTTGTGGTGTAAAAAGTGAGTTGCAGTAAGCTTGCTGAGCAACTTAAGCAGTGGAATTGATTAACGCTTTAAATTTAGCTCTAAATTTACTCAGCTTTGGTGCAATGATGGCAGCGCAATAGCCTTGCGCCGGGTGATCTCGAAAATAATTTTGGTGATAAGCCTCAGCAGCATAAAAAATCGGGCTAGCTTGAATTTCCGTGACGATGGGCGCGCCATACGCATTTTCGCGAGTTAATTCGGCAACCACTTCATGGGCCGTTTTCTCTTGCTCCGCATTATTGGTATATATCACCGAACGATACTGAGAGCCGATATCATTGCCCTGTCGATTTAAGGTCGTAGGGTCATGAATCACAAAAAAGATTTCCAATAAATCGCGATAGCTGACTTCCTGAGGATCAAATTCAACCGCCACCACCTCTGCATGTCCTGTAAGGCCAGCGCAAACTGCGTCATAAGTTGGGTTGGCTCCTGCGCCACCTGCATAACCGGAAACGACAGCTGTGACTCCACGTACCTGCTGGTAAACCGCTTCAAGACACCAAAAGCATCCACCACCCAAGGTGGCTGTTTCTAATTTCACTCCATTCATAACTTGTCCTTTGTGATGGATTTTGATTGATCTTAACTTGGTAATTGTTGGTCTTTGTATTTACTAATCTTAGCCGAGCCCTAAGCAATCAGCAAATGGATGCCAAACACAATAAAGAGTCCACCGACCATCATCCATAAAATTGCTGACCAACGTAAATGAGTTTGAAATAAATGTAAAAAAAATTGTCCTGTACCAATCAGCATAGCTAAATATGCCATGCTCAAAATTTGAGTAACTAGTGCTAAATAGAAAAAGCTCAAGCTTGGATAAGCAAAAGTAGGCTCAACAAATTGTGAAAAAAATGAAACAAAGAAAAAAATTGCCTTTGGATTAGTCAGCGATAAAGCCAATGCAGCCCATAAAGGATGAAGTTGAGCCAAACGAATTGCCGCAAAAGTGTCTTTGGGTGTAAGTGCTTGCGCCTTTGGCCAGCGTCTTACCCCGCCGCGAATAAGCCCCCACCCGAGCCACGCTAAATAAGCCGCACCAACATAACGCACCACCGCAAACGTCATTGGTGAAGCGGTTAATAAACTCGTCACACCAAGAGCAATGGCCAACATCAATACCGAGTCGCCCAAAAATATCCCGCACGCACCCCATGCGCCCGCGCGCCATCCCCGCTGTGCAGAAATGGTTAAAACATACAATGAGTTTGGGCCGGGTAAAAGTACGATGATGATCGTACCCAAAAGATAGGTGGGGAAATTCACAATACCAACACTTAAACCGAGCTCAGTCCAATTCATTGCGAGTGATAAACCCTTGCTTTAATTGATCAAATCTGCCATAATAAGAGGCTTTTTGAAACATCGCCCCCAGCAATTTACACATTTTCAGCGATTTTGCTTCACATATTCAGCACTACTGTAATTCAAAGTTGCTTAAAAATTGTGTTTATAGCCCCGCTGCCGCTTGTCTGATGGTCGATGCCTTATATAGACCATCGCGCTCGCCTATCTCCTCTAGAGAAGAACCGAAGCGCACAACCGGAGACATCCCAAATGGGATGTGAAGACATGACTTACACAAATGAAACAACACACACGCCTAGCAAAGGCAAGAATCCCTTAGAGCCAACTCTGTTTGCCTCTTTTGGTTTAGCAGAACCCCTGCTGAACAATGTTACTGGCTTAGGCTTTACTGCTGCGACACCTGTTCAAGCACAGGTTATTCCTGCTGCAATGAGTGGTGGCGACTGGCTAGTAAGCAGTCAAACAGGTAGCGGCAAAACCGCCGCCTTTTTATTACCCCTCTTACATCAATTAGTGACTAGTAACCCCCATGGTTCACCAGTACCTGGGCGCGCACAACCGAAAATATTAGTGCTTTGCCCAACCCGTGAATTAGCGCAACAAGTTGCTGCTGATGCGATTAATTTATCGCGCGGCATCAAAGGGATCCGCATTGCAATCGTCATGGGTGGTATGCCCTATGGCAAACAAATACAAGCGCTTAAAGGTGCGCTTTTAGTTGTCGCCACTCCCGGTCGATTACTCGATTTGAATAAAACCCGTGCGATTCGTTTAGATGATGTGCAACATTTAGTCATCGATGAGGCCGATCGGATGCTCGATATGGGCTTTGCCGAAGATCTCGAAGCGATTGATCAACTATGTCGTGGCCGCAAACAGACCCTCATGTTTTCAGCGACCTTTGATCCCAAGGTAATGTCCTTGGCAACCCGCTTAACTAAACAAGCTGGTCGTATTGAATTAGCCCATGCTGGTGATGTTCATGCCAATATTGCCCAAAAATTACATTGGGCCGATAACATGGCGCACAAGCATCGCTTACTCGCCCACTTACTTTCGGATCCTGAATTAGATCAAGCTGTGGTCTTTGCTAGCACCCAAGTTGAAAGCGAAAAAATTGCTGATACCTTGCGGGCGAATGGTTATGAAGCCAGTGCTTTACACGGCGCAATGCCCCAAGCAGTGCGTATGCGACGCCTAGATTCCTTACGTAAAGGCCATACAAAAATTTTGGTTGCTACCGATGTTGCTGCGCGCGGTATTGATGTGCCACGCATTAGTCACGTCATTAATTTTGGCTTACCCATGAAGCCCGAAGACTATACCCATCGGATTGGCAGAACTGGTCGCGCAGGTCGCAATGGCACCGCTATTACCTTGGTTGAACATCGTGATCGCGTCAAAATTCGGGCAATTGAGCGCTTTACCCAACAAGATATTCCCTCATCTGTCATCGCAGGCCTTGAGCCCACCGCTAACCCCAACGCTGGCTCTGGCCGGCCTGGCGGCGGTCGTGGTCGTTCAGGTGGTGGTGGCGGTGGCGGCAGACCCGGTGGACGAACTGGTGCTGGTGGTGGGCGTTCTGGTAGCGGTGGCGGAGGCGGTGGCTACGCTGGCAAAACTGGTGGTACATATGCAGGTAAATCAGATGGTAGTGGCTATGCTGGCAAAACCAGCACGGGTGGCTATGCCGCGCGTTCAGACTCCCGCCCAGAATCACGTTCTGCCCGACCCACCGATAATCGTACTGGCCCTAAATTTGCGAAGCCCAAATCGGGCGCGCCGCGCAAATCCTATAGTAGTAATTAATTTTGGTTCACCACAATCGCCTCCGTTCTGCATGGAATCGAGTCGATTCTGGTGGTAATTTACGCGCCCAGGGTGGGCTGCATCTTGCACCGCCCGCTTGGCAAGGGTGGCTTAGTGATGCAGGCTCGCTAACTAAAAAAATTGAAGTGGCTTTTGGCCGTCGTTTGGAAGTCATCGTGCTGGCCGATGAGGTCCAAACTATTTTGCCCGAAGAATCCCGCTTATTTAAAAAATCCCTGCAGCGTTGTCGCGTGCGTGAAGTGCTACTTTGCATTCAGGGTGAGCCAGTGGTTGTGGCACGTAGTGTCATTCCCACTAGCAGTTCATCAGGCCATAACCGACTCATTTTAAAATTGGGCAATAAACCCTTAGGTGCAGTTTTATTTGCCAATACGCATGGACGCAGAAGTAAAACTGTGCGAGATGTTGCCCACCTAAGCCGCAGACAAGCGCTATGGCGGGCTTGTCAAAAAAAATATACCGCCCTTCCCTCGCAATTGTGGGCACGACGCACCATCTATTATTTAAACGGCCATCCGCTTTTAGTTAGCGAGTTGTTTTTACCTAGTCTACTGCTAATTCCTCTACCCACTGCAAACTTGCTTTAATTAAAGCCGCATCGCCAGACCCGCAGAGTCGCACGTCACCAAAACCAATTTCGCTAGCTAACGTCGCAATGTTTTGATGTGGACATAAAGCAGTGGCCTGCTGTAAATTCAGTGTCGTCCGATCTTGATCAGGCTGACCTAAATAACGCACAGCCTCAGATGAGGTGAGCAGCCAAAGTTTTTTATCGCTAGAGTTTGCCTGAATTGCTTGCCATAATGGGTTTGATTTTTCTAAAGGTACTCGGCTATAAACCGCAAAAGTTTCTAGCTGTGCCCCCGCTGCCAATAAGGTTTCTGCCAGCCACTCGCGGCCGCCGTCCCCTTTAAAAATAATGACACGACGTTCAGCCCAATCCCAATCGTGTTTTTTTTGCTCTGCTTGTAATGTCTGCCATAAACCTTCTGAATCCCACTGCTGTGGATTTTTTGGCAACAAAATCATCTGGGCATCAACCCCATGTTGCAAGAGTGATTTTTTGCTACTTTCCCCCATCACCCCAACTTGTAACTGCATCGGCGCTAATTCGTGCCAAGGCGCATTCAGTAAACGCATGCCACACTCAATAGCATTCGGGCTGACAAAAATGACCAAATCGGCCTGACTGATCGCCGCGGGGATATCCACCTGTAATTGAAAATCGGTTTTGGGAATAATTTTAAGTAGCGGTAAAGCTAACACGCTAGTCTGCTGCGCTATCCCACTAGACGCCACAGATAAGGCAGTTTGCAATTGCTCAATTAATTGTTGCGCCTGCGCTATAGGGCGCGTCACAATAATGGTCGGGGCAATCGTTAAATCGCTCATGAGCCAATCAAACCAAGAAGCCTAGGGCAGTGGCGCAGGAATCAATGCGGCCGCACCCTGCAAAATTAAATCGTCAGCTACTTTAAGGCCTAGCACTTCGGCCATCACTAAATCAACCACTGGACTGCTGGCTGCAGCTTCACAGATTTGCAACCCATCGGGGCTGGCCACAAATGAACGTAACTCTAATTGAGCACCATTCCATACCGCATGCGCTGCTAAAGGCACCTGACACGAGCCGCCCAATTGGCGCGACACCATGCGCTCGGCACTTACCGCCAACCAAGTAGCGGGATCGTTTAAGGGTGCTAGGATCGCCCGCATCGCGGTATTACGAGAATAAATTTCAATTCCCAAGGCACCCTGACCAGCCGCTGGTGTAAATGGGTCAAGCGGTAACAAGGCTTTAATTCGCGAAGCTAAGCCTAAGCGTTTAAGGCCTGCAGCCGCCAAAATAATGGCGTGGTACTGACCTTGATCTAATTTACCTAAACGGGTATCTAAATTACCCCGTAAAGACTGAATTTGTAAATGCGGGAATGCGGCGCGTAACACCGCTTCGCGACGCAGGCTTGAAGTTCCTACTATGGCGCCCTTAGGCAAATCATCAAGCGAATTAAAGTCATTCGAAACCAAGGCATCTCGCGCCTCTTCTCGTTCCATAACGCAGGCTAGCTCGAACCCCTCAGGCATATTCATCGGCACATCTTTGAGCGAATGAACTGCCAAATCAGCCCTGCCATCTTCAAGGGCAGTCTCTAATTCCTTAACAAATAGGCCTTTACCACCCACTTTTGAGAGTGATTGGTCCAAAATTTGATCGCCACGGGTAGTCATTCCTAAAATGGTGATGACACAATCAGGATAGAGGCTTTGCAGGCAATCCCGCACATATTCGGCCTGCCACATGGCTAGCCGACTTTCACGCGAAGCAATGGTTAAACTGAGAGGGTTAGGCTTGGTCTGCATCGGCATTAAAATATCAATATAACTTGCCACAATATACTGTGTTTATGAGCTCATCTAAAAATTCCCTTGCCAATAAAGCCCAAGCCTGGTCAGGAAGGTTTACAGAACCTGTTGATGCGCTCGTCCAACGCTATACCGCCTCGATTGGTTTTGACCACCGTCTTGCGCAAGTAGATATCACGGCATCCTTAGCGCATGCCGCTATGTTGGCACAACAAAAGATTATTAGCCCAGCAGACCTAGCGGCTATTGAAGCTGGTATGGCACAGATTCGTAGTGAAATTACCGCAGGTCAATTTCAGTGGCAACTGGCCTTGGAAGATGTGCATTTAAATATTGAAGCTCGTCTTATCGAGCTAGCTGGCGATGCTGGCAAACGACTCCATACCGGTCGTTCACGCAACGATCAAGTGGCCACCGATTTGCGACTTTTTTTGCGTGCCAGTATCGATGAAACAGCTGAGGCATTGACTCAACTGCGCACGGCTTTTATCAATTTAGCCGAGCAACATGCTGCAGTCATCATGCCTGGTCATACGCACTTACAAGTGGCGCAACCCGTTACCTTTGGTCATCACATGATGGCGTACTATGAAATGTTTAGTCGTGATGCCAGTCGGCTGGCCGATTGCCGTAAACGCCTCAATCAATTACCGCTTGGGGCTGCTGCTTTAGCGGGCACTAGCTATCCGATTGATCGGATGCAGGTTGCCAAAGCGCTTGGGTTTGATGGGCTTTGCCGCAATTCTTTAGATGCAGTATCTGATCGCGATTTTGCCATTGAGTTTTGCGCCGTCGCCGCCACTTGCATGATGCATATTTCTCGCTTAGCCGAAGAACTAGTACTTTGGTTAAGCCCACGCTTTGGCTTTATTGATCTTCCCGATCGCTTTTGTACAGGTAGCTCAATCATGCCGCAAAAGAAAAATCCTGATGTGCCTGAATTAGCCCGTGGCAAAACAGGTCGGGTTTATGGTGATCTCATCGCCCTATTAACGCTGATGAAAAGCCAACCCTTAGCCTACAACAAAGATAATCAAGAAGATAAAGAACCCCTCTTTGATGCAGCAGATACCCTCTTAGATACCCTACGTATTTTTGCCGAGCTAGTACCGCATATTGTGGTGAATGTGCCAGTAATGTTGGCGGCAGCAGAGCAAGGCTTTTCCACTGCAACCGACCTAGCCGATTATTTAGTCAAAAAGGGCTTGCCATTTCGTGATGCGCATGAAGCGGTAGCTCTTGCCGTGAAAGCCTGCGTTAATCAGTCGTGCGCCCTTAGTGAGCTCTCCTTAGCTGAATTACAAAACGCCTGCGGCTTACAGGGGCAGGCTCATTTATTGACTGAAGATGTATTTGCTTTATTGCAAGTGCAGGGTTCTGTTGAGGCTCGCGCTCATCTCGGCGGCAGTGCGCCAAAACAGGTGCTTGCTGCCATTCTGCAAGCGCGGGCTGACTTAGCGAGCTCACTTAGCTGAGTTGTTTGACGGCGGTGGTTTTTACGCAGTCAACGAAGTATTCGCTACCTCCATCGACCTCGCGCTTCACCAAGCCATGCACATCAGTCTCAAAACCTGGGAAGCGCTGATTAAAGTCACGGGCAAATTTGAGGTAATCAACAATGCGGCGATTAAAACGCTCGCCTGGGATTAACAGGGGTATGCCTGGTGGATAAGGTGTCACCAACATGGCAGTCACGCGCCCTTCTAAATCATCAATTGATACTCGATCTACTTCCTTATGCGCCATCTTGGCCCAGGCTTCAGCTGGCACCATCGCTGGCACCATATCCGAGGTATACATTTCCGTCGTCATCCGTGCCACATCATGGCTTTTATAAAAATCATGAATTTGCGCACAAATTTCTTTTAAACCAATACGCTCATACCGCGGATATTTGGCAACGAACTCAGGCAAGACTTTCCATAAAGGCTGATTTTTTTCAAAATGATCTTTAAATTGCTGCAGTTCAGTTACGAGGGTATTCCAGCGACCCTTGGTAATGCCAATCGTAAACATAATGAAGAAAGAATAGAGCCCGCACTTCTCGACAATCACTCCATGTTCCGCTAAATATTTGGTAACAATGGCGGCTGGAATTCCCATTTCTCCAAACACCCCTTCGATATTTAAGCCGGGGGTTACTACCGTGGCTTTAATCGGATCGAGCATATTGAAGTCGGGTGCTAACTTACCAAAGTCGTGCCACTGAGCATGAGGTTTTAAGATCCAATCGGCACGCTCACCAATACCCTCTTCCGCAATTTGGTCGGGGCCCCACACCTGAAACCACCAGTCCGCACCAAATTTTGCATCCACCTCACGCATTGCGCGCCGAAAGTCCATTGCTTCTGCAATCGACTCCTCAACCAAGGTTGTACCGCCTGGTGACTCCATCATTGCTGCTGAGACATCACAAGAAGCAATGATGGCGTATTGCGGGCTCGTGGAGGTATGCATTAAATACGCCTCATTAAAAGACTCGCGATCTAGCTTCCGCTCTTCTGCATCTTGCACTAAAACTTGGGACGCTTGCGATAACCCAGCCAACAATTTATGAGTTGATTGAGTAGAAAACAGCAAGCTCTTTTTCGGTCGCGGTTGATCATCACCTACAGCATGCATATTTTTATAAAAGGGATGGAAAGCAGCATGTGGCAACCAAGCTTCATCAAAATGCAAAGAATCGACTTTGCCATCGAGCATAGCCTTAATCATTTCAACGTTATAAATAATGCCGTCGTAGGTACTTTGCGTTAAGGTCATCACGCGGGGCACCACATTTTTATCTTTAATAAATGGGTTGGCATTAATTTTCTTTTGAATATTAGCCCACTCAAATTCTTCTTTGGGAATGGGGCCAATAATGCCCAAATGGTTGCGTGTTGGCATTAAGAAAACCGGGATCGCACCCATCATCGTAATGGCATGAATAACTGACTTATGGCAATTGCGATCGACTAACACCACATCGCCTGGAGCAACCGTGGAATGCCAAACAATTTTGTTTGAAGTTGAAGTGCCATTGGTTACAAAAAACAAATGATCGGCACCAAAAATACGGGCTGCATTGCGTTCGCTCGCTAATACAGGCCCGGTATGATCTAAAAGTTGACCAAGCTCTTCTACCGCATTACAGACATCGGCACGCAACATATTCTCGCCAAAGAATTGGTGAAACATGCGTCCAACTGGACTTTTAAGAAAAGCGACGCCACCAGAATGACCAGGGCAATGCCAAGAATAAGAACCTTCCGAGGCGTAATGGGTTAGTGCCTTAAAAAACGGCGGTGACAGGGAATCGAGGTAGACCTTGGCTTCGCGAATAATATGCCGGGCTACAAACTCGGGGGTATCTTCATTCATATGGATGAAGCCATGCAATTCACGCAAGATGTCATTGGGCATATGACGTGAAGTGCGCGTCTCGCCATACAAGAAAATCGGAATATCTTCGTTGCGCTTGCGCACCTCGACAATAAAAGCACGTAAATTATTTAATGCAGGTAATTCAGTGCTTTCGGAATCAGTTAAAAACTCTTCATCGTCAATCGATAAAATAAAACAAGATGCCCGCGAGGCTTGCTGCGCAAAAGAAGTAAGGTCGCCATAGCTGGTCAGGCCAATAACCTCGATACCTTCACCTTCAATTGCTTCGGCAAGATCGCGAATGCCCGAGCCGGAAATATTTTCTGAGCGAAAATCTTCATCAATAATAATAATTGGAAAGCGAAATTTCATGGTGACTTTCTGATGGCTTACCGAGATCGATTAAGCTTGCTTAGGCCTTAGGCAAGGTTACGCCCTGCTGACCCTGATATTTACCGCCCCGATCTTTGTACGATGTTTCGCAAACCTCATCACTCTCAAAAAAGAGTACTTGGGCACAACCTTCGCCCGCATAAATTTTTGCTGGTAATGGCGTAGTGTTGGAAAACTCGAGTGTGACATAACCTTCCCACTCGGGTTCAAAAGGGGTGACGTTAACAATAATGCCGCAGCGTGCGTAGGTACTTTTACCCACGCAAATAGTTAACACGCTGCGCGGTATTTTGAAATACTCAACGGTGCGTGCCAAGGCAAATGAATTTGGCGGAATGATGCATACGTCGCCATTAAAGTCGACAAATGATTTTTCATCAAACTGTTTTGGATCAACAATCGTACTGTTGATGTTAGTAAAAATCTTAAATTCATTAGCGCAACGAATATCGTAGCCATAACTTGAAGTGCCATAGCTCACAATTTTTTGACCCGCTGCGTTAAGACGCACTTGGCCAGGCTCGAAGGGGCTAATCATGCCCTCTACAGCCATGCGCCGAATCCATGTATCTGATTTAATAGTCATGGCGGCATTGTAAAACCAACCTACCCTCAAGGGGTAAATTAGCCGGCTGGATTGGCTAAAACAACCCGTTCAGCAGCGTTATAGATCTCAAAATGCTTACCCGAGCAACGTGCTAGTAAGGTTAAATTGGTTTTCTGGGCTAACTCCAGACCCATTTGGGTTACGCCTGAGCGGGTTAAAAGAAATGGAATACCCATCTGCGCACCCTTAATGACCATCTCAGAGGTGAGCCGTCCTGTTGTATAAAACACTAAATCACGTCCAGGTAGGTTTGCCAGCCAAAGTAAACCCGAAATCGAGTCGACGGCATTATGTCGCCCAACATCCTCAACAAAATGGAGCAAATTGAGCTGATCTTCAGCGAGACGCTCAAACACCGCACAGGCATGTACCGAGCCGGCTTGTTTATAAATCGTCTCCAAGCCACGCACCGTCTCAAGAAGAGAAATAATGGCCGCTTGAGCCAACTTCGGGCCAGCAGGCAAACGAATTTGCTGCATATCCTCCATTAAGTTGCCAAACATGGTGCCTTGGCCACAGCCCGTGGTTACGACCCGTTTGCTCGTCAGGGCATCGATATCAACCGAACTGCGGTGGGTTTTGATAGCTGCTGAATCAGTCTCCCAATCGACCTGAATGCTGTGAATATCATCAGGTGACTCGACCAAACGTTGATTCAGCAAATATCCCAGCACTAAGGCCTCTGGCGCGGCTCCAAGGGTCATTAAGGTCACAACCTCACGCTTATCTAAATAAATCGTGAGAGAACGCTCGCAAGGGATGAAAGTGGTTTTTTTCCGCCCAAGCTCATCCGTAATGCCCACTTCCTGGACAACTGGCACCGTGGCTTTTGAGAGGATGATTTGCGAACTCATGGCTCATCACTTTAACCGCAGTCTAAAATTGCTGCTGACCCAGCATAATTGAGCTTTTGCAACTTAGTGCTTTATCCCGATATGAAGAGAAGTGAATTGACCCTGTATGAGTAACCCCCAACATAATTTGACTTCCCAACCGCAGGTGCCTTTGCCCTCGCCGCGACGCATGTTGGTCACCTCTGCGCTGCCCTATGCCAACGGACAAATTCATATTGGTCATTTAGTGGAGTACGTGCAAACCGATATCTGGGTGCGCTTTCAACGCCTGAGGGGTCATGAAGTGCACTACGTTTGTGCTGATGATACCCACGGCACCCCCATTATGTTACGCGCTGAACAAGAGGGCATTAGTCCACAAGCCTTAATTACCAAAGTCTGGCAAGAGCATAAACGTGATTTTGATGCCTTTCAAATTTCCTTTGATAACTACTACACCACGGATAGCCCTGAAAATAAAACTCTCGCAAGTGCAATTTATCTGCAGTTACGTGAAGCCGGCCTGATTGAAAAGCGCACGATTGAACAAGCTTATGATCCCGTCAAGGAAATGTTTTTACCCGATCGTTTTATTAAAGGGAATTGTCCTAAATGTAATGCCGCCGACCAATACGGTGATTCTTGCGAAAAATGTGGTGCCACTTATGCGCCCACAGATTTACTCAACCCTTATTCGGTAGTCAGTGGTGCCACGCCAATTCGCAAGGCCTCGGAACATTATTTCTTTAAACTGTCTGATCCCCGCTGTGAGACTTTTTTACGTGAATGGACTCAGGTTAAAACTCCCTTGCAAGTAGAGGCGCGCAATAAAATGAAAGAGTGGGTGGGTGAAGCTGGCGAAAGTAAATTAAGTGATTGGGATATTTCCCGAGATGCCCCTTATTTTGGCTTTGAAATTCCCGACGCACCCGGCAAATATTTTTATGTGTGGCTCGATGCCCCAATTGGGTATTACGCCAGCTTTCTTAATTACTGCCAACAAAAGGGGCTGGATTTCGAAGACTGGGTAAGGCCCAACACCACCACCGAACAGTATCATTTTATTGGCAAAGATATTCTTTATTTTCATACCCTTTTTTGGCCAGCAACCCTCCATTTTTCAGGCTATCGCACTCCTACCAATATTTTTGCACATGGTTTTCTGACGGTTGATGGCGAAAAAATGAGTAAGTCACGTGGCACCTTAATTTCTGCACAGAGCGTAATTGAAACTGGCTTTAATCCTGAATGGTTGCGTTATTACTTTGCGACCAAGCTGAATGCCAGCATGGAAGATTTAGATCTTAATTTACAAGATTTTATTGCCCGCGTGAATAGCGACCTGATTGGGAAGTATGTCAATATTGCGAGCCGTAGCGCAGGATTTTTAATTAAGCATTTTGCTGGTCAAGTAAATGATGGCGCTATGTCACATGTTTTACTCCAACAAATTCGCGCTGCTAGCGAACCTATTGCGACACTTTATGAGGAACGTGAATTTGCGAAAGCGTTAAGACTCGTGATGGAATTAGCGGATATGGTCAATGCTTTTGTCGACGAACAAAAACCCTGGGACCTAGCAAAAGATCCAGCTCATAAAGCAGCGTTACATACCGTCTGTAGCGTTACCCTCGAAGCCTTTCGTGCTCTAAGTCTTTATTTAAAACCAGTGCTTCCCCACGTTGCGATTAACGTCGAACAATTTTTAAATCTGCCTCCACAACAATGGCACGATATTGCTGTGCCCTTAAATAGCAAACATCCTGTTCGTCCTTATCAGCATTTAATGAGTCGAGTAGAAGCCAGCCAAATTGACGCTTTAGTTTCAGCAAATCAATAAGCTCCTTGAGCAATCTTAAAATCGTTAATAATGGTGGGCTGAAGTAGTAGTAAAGCCAATTTAAATAGCATAAGTCATTGAAAATATTCAGAAAATTTGTAGCCTATGAAAAAATATCAGTCTGATATCACCCGCTTTTTAACGCAACTGAAGACGGCTCGGCCGAATTTAGAGGCGGGCCAACAAGAGGGGCGAGCCTTGCTCTGGGATAAAGCACCCGTAAGCGCAGAAGATCAGCGTCGCGCCCTGGAAGCAAAAATAAGGCAACGCGCGTACGTCTACTCGAATGATTGATTCAGTCGCTAGCGAAAACGACAGCACACCATCAGTCACCGATGGCATGTCGGCAGCATTTGCCAAGTTATATGGCGAGCCTCTTTTTCAGCTCCCCACCGATCTGTATATTCCGCCCGATGCGCTGGAAGTTTTTTTAGAAGCCTTCGAGGGGCCGCTCGATTTATTGTTGTACCTCATCCGCAAACAAAATTTCAATGTGCTTGATATTCCAATGGCAGAGGTTACTAAACAGTACCTCATTTACATTGATCAAATTCGCCATATTAATTTAGAACTAGCTGCTGAATACTTATTAATGGCAGCCATGTTGATTGAAATTAAATCGCGCATGCTTTTGCCAATGAAAAAAGCGGACAGCGATGAAGAGGTTGAAGATCCCCGCGCTGAATTAGTACGCCGTTTATTGGAGTATGAGCGGATGAAATTGGCTGCCCAAGAATTAGAGCGGATGCCCCAACAAGGTCGCGACTTTCAAATAGCTCATGGTCACATTGATACGACGGTAGCCGTCGTTTGGCCTGATGTGAATATTAGTGACTTACAAATAGCTTGGCGTGACGTTTTGCATCGCGCTAATCTTAATGCACATCACACTATTATGCGTGAAGAGTTATCGGTACGCGATTTTATGACCCGAATTTTACGGCGCCTACAAAATACCCGTTTCGTTGAGTTTGGTGAATTATTTGAAGAAGCCATTGCTACTGGCATGGGGGTGGCAGTCATCATCGTTAACTTCATTGCCATGTTAGAGCTCTCCCGTGAGGCCTTAATCGAAATCACCCAAGCAGAGCCCTATGCCCCAATTTATGTGCGCTTGGCCTATTCGCCAAATACATGAAAATTATTAGCGATATACAAGAGCTGCGCGCGCAGTTGCGCGGCCAAAATCGCGCTTCTTTTGTACCCACGATGGGTAACTTACATGAAGGGCACCTCTCTTTAATGCGCTTAGCTCGGCAATATGGCGACCCCGTTGTAGCGAGCATCTTTGTTAATCGCTTGCAATTTGGCCCCGGCGAGGATTTTGATTCCTATCCGCGCACAATGGATGCCGACATCGCTAAACTCGAAAAAGAAGGGGTTTATGTTTTGTTTGCGCCGCACGAAAAAGATTTGTACCCCGAGCCACAGGAATACCGCATTAATCCACCACAACAATTAGGCGATATTCTTGAGGGCGAGTTTCGACCAGGATTTTTTATCGGTGTGTGTACTGTGGTGATGAAACTATTTTCCTGTGTACAACCCAGCGTCTCTATTTTTGGCAAAAAGGATTATCAGCAACTAATGATCATTCGGCAAATGGTGCAACAATTTGCCTTGCCGATGCAAATTATTCCCGCTGAAACTATTCGTGCTGACGATGGCTTAGCGCTTTCTTCTCGCAATTCGTATCTTTCTCAAAACGAGCGCGCAGAAGCGCCGCAGTTGAGAATGACCCTAGAAGTTTTACGCCAAGAAATATTGAGTTTAGGGCCAAGCGATCCAAAACAATTATTGGCTCTTGAAAAAAAAGCGAAAGAAGTCTTAATCGCCCGCGGGTGGAAGCCCGACTACATCGCCATTCGACAGCAAAAAGACTTATTAATTCCAAGCGCTATTGACAGTACACCCTTGGTTATATTAGCCGCAGCGAAATTAGGTAAAACGCGGCTAATTGATAATTTAGAAGTTTAATTTCGGGGCTTTTGGCCAAGCAATTTTTTTACTCAATTTGTATATTCGCATCTTTAATTACTTTGCTATAGCGCTGTCGATCATTTTCAATACGCGCCTTAAAGGCAGCAGGGCTCAGCGATAATGGAGTTGCCCCTTGTTGAATCAGCGTTTGGCGGGTATCGGGTTCGGCAATCACATCGCGCATATCGTTAGCAACTTTATCAATAATTGCGACCGGTGTTCCCGCAGGTGCCACTACCCCAATCCATGAGCCAGAGTCATATCCCGGTACGCCCGACTCAGCAATGGTTGGTAAGTCAGGTAGGGCTGGCGATCTTGTTAAGGTGCTGACCCCGAGTGCCGTAAACTTGCCGGTTTTAACCGCGCCAAGCGACTCTAGTACCGTGGCAAAATACATGTCTACGTGGCCAGCCATCACGTCAGCTGCAGCAGGGCCCCCGCCCTTGTAGGGAACATGTAGTAGCTGAATGTTTGCCATTTTTTCAAATACTTCAGCAGCAATATGCGGGCCACCCCCGCTACCCGAGCTGGCATAACTGACTTTGCCAGGTTTTGCTTTTGCTAGCGCGATCAATTCCTTAATCGACTTCGCAGGAAAATTGGGGTTAACCAACAAAAAAAAGGGTAATTCGGCAATCATGCTGATGGGTGTAAACGCTTTTTCAGCGTCATAAGGCATTTTTTTATAGAGCGAAGGGTTAATCGATAAGGTGCCAACATTACCCACTAAAAGAGTGTAGCCATCTGGCTTTGCTTTGCTGACATAGTCAGAGCCCACCATGCCAGCGGCACCGCCCTTATTTTCAACCACGACCGATTGACCCCATTTGGCTGATAATTTTTGCGCTATTAAACGTGCACCCACATCGGTTCCGCCACCAGGCGGAAAAGGCACAACCAAAGTCACAGTACGAGTTGGAAAAGTATTGCCTGTGGGCGCCTGAGCCACACAAAAACTACTTAAAAAACTTAAAGCAAGTACAAGAACTATATTAATCAAATGATTTAGCAATTTTTGTCTCCCAAGTTATCAAAGTGGATTGACTACTTTATTCGGTAACCCAATGTCTTCCAAAAATTGATCAACATATGGTGCCCAAATTACTTTGCCCTCACTACTCGTAAAAAGCATGTGGGAATCTGAGCCAAAGCTACCATAGGCAATGAATTTAGCATTGGGGTTACCCAACCGATAATTTTCAAACATTCTATCGGCAACAAATCGACTGAAATAACTATCATTATCGCCATATAACCACAGGCTTGGCAGAGTAGTTTCCTTACCAAAAGTTCCGGCCGTTTTATATAAATCACTTTGCCAGTCGCCGCAGCCTTCTCTTCTTAAGCCACCAGCAAAATTAATCAAGCCCTTCACAGAATGGTCGGGTTTAGACGCGCCATAAGCGAGAGTGGTCCAACCCCCATGCGACTGACCAACAATTAAAGTCCGGGTTTTGTCGACGTAGGGAAGTTGATGCGCAAACGTAATCACTGGCGGAACATCTTCTGCCTGATTGAGTCCATTCGCCTCCAAGCTACAGCCACCGCCCATGTAATGTCCACTCGACTTAGAAAATCCCTGGCGCATTGGTACCAAGACGATGTAATTGCGCTCTAAGAAAAATCGAACGGGTGATAGGGGTCGATACCGCGGCTGAAACTGCGTTAATCCATTTGCTTTACCATGATTAATAATCACCAAAGGAAATGGACCATCACCGCTAGGCTTAAAGATGGTAGTTTCAAGACTGACAGAACCTAAAAATAATTTTTTGGGTACAAAAACTACTTCCTCAGGTAACTTACTTTGGCCTACGACCGATAAAGAGATGGCAAACCAAGTAATGAAAAAAATAGCGAGCGCAAGCGGTTTCACCACTGAGTTTGCTACTAAATTTGTTTGATTTTTTACTAACAAATTTTACTAGGGCTAATCTAAGCTTTGGCCAAGCTGCAAGCCTAAACCAGCTGCCAATTCAGCGCCACTAACTTTGCTACCGTTCGCTACTTTGCTTGACTTAGCTTTTAACACTTCTATTTCTCCGCCATGGCAGGCGATAAAAATACTCTGTGCACTAATTTCTGTTACCACTCCAGGCTTGCCGCGTACTGCTGAAAAGGTACGGGCCACCTGTTTAGCTGCATCAAAAATGGCAATTTTTTCACCACCAAAGGTCGTCCATGCACCTGGCGCTGGGTTGGCGGCACGAATCAAATCGTACACCCCTTGTAAGTGTGAGGTCCAATGGATGCGTGTTGCGGCTTGATCAAACCAGCCTTCGTAATTGGCTTGTGACTCATCTTGAATGTGCTCGTGATGTTTGCCTGCTACGACCAAATCAGCGGCCTCCATTAATGCAGCAACTCCCAATGGGAAGAGGCGCTCAAAATAAACTTTACCCAAAGTGTCATCGGGCCCAATGGCAACCTCTTTTTGCAAGATAACAGCGCCCTCATCCAAGCCATCACTAGGCCGAAATATCGTCAAGCCCGTTTTAGTCTCACCCAAGGCAATCGCCCAATTAATCGCACTGGGCCCGCGATATCGGGGCAGTAATGAAGGGTGATACTGAATCATGCCAAATTTGGGAATGTGTACAAAATCTTGCGGTACAAATTGCAAAACATAAGCCATCACACCAATTTCCGCCTTGCTATCAGCTAAGGCTTGCGCAGCCTCGGGAGATTTGAGCGAAGCAAATTGCAAGGGCTTTAAGCCCAGAGCCACCACGGCTTCTTTCAGCACCTCAGGCTTGCTCGACTTGGGATTATCAGGCGGACAAAAAACTGCGACAACTTCATCGCCGCGCTTTAGAAAAGCTTCTAAAGCGGCCTTACCAAAATCTTGACTACCAATTAAGGCTATGCGCATACAACACCCCTTGGATTAAGCTACCAAATGAAATTATTAGTTAAATAACTTCCTTAGCACGTAAAGCAGTCAGCTCTTCTAAGCTAAAGCCCAGCTCGCGGAGAATTTCATCGGTATGTTCGCCTAGTAAAGGCGAGCGAGTGACTTCCGTAATGCTATCCGACATTTTAATTGGATTGCCAACCGTCAGGTACTTGCCTCGTACTGGATGATCTACCTCAACAATCGTGCCAGTGGCCCGCAAAGCAGGTTCTTCAGCCAATTCTTTCATGGATAAAATTGGGCCACAGGGTACATCGTATTTATTCAGCGTATTCATGACATCAAATTTCGAGTGCTGAATCGTCCATTTTTCGATTTCCGCAAAAATACTCATCAGCCTAGGTAAGCGGGCTACTGGTTTAGCGTAATCAGGATCAGTAATCCAATCTTCACGACCGATCACTTTGCAAATTCCTTCCCAAACCGGCGCTTGCACAACTACATAGATATAGGAATTCGGGTCAGTCTCCCAACCTTTACACTTCAAAATCCAGCCTGGCTGCCCGCCGCCAGAAGCATTACCTGAACGGGGTACTGCGTCGCCAAAGTGGCCGTTCGGAAATTGTGGAAACTCTTTTAACACTCCAGTACGCTCTAGACGCTGCTGATCACGTAACTTCACGCGGCATAAATTTAAGACCGCATCTTGCATGGCTGCCAATACTTTTTGACCTTTGCCAGAATGGGTGCGTTGATATAAAGCGGTCACAATTCCTAAGGCCAAATGTAAACCCGTACCGCTATCGCCAATTTGTGCACCAGTAACCGTAGGCGGCCCATCATCAAAGCCCGTAGTTGAGGCCGAGCCACCCGCACATTGGGCCACGTTTTCATAAACTTTACAATCTTCAAATGGACCAGGTCCAAAGCCCTTTACAGAAGCCATGATCATTTTGGGGTTCAGCTCTTGAATACGTTCCCAAGTAAAACCCATCCGATCAAGTGCGCCTGGAGCAAAATTTTCGACAAGCACATCACACTGCTTAATTAAGCGCTCGAGGATTTCTTTACCTTCGGGGGTTTTGGTATTTACCGTCAACGAGCGTTTATTGTGATTGAGCATGGTGAAATACAAGCTGTCAGCTTCGGGAACATCCCGCAGTTGACCGCGCGTTGCATCGCCCTCACCCGACCGCTCCACCTTAATTACATCAGCGCCAAACCAAGCTAGTAATTGTGTGCAGGTCGGACCCGATTGCACATGCGTGAAATCTAAAATTTTTACACCATCCAGCGCTTTTGCCATTGCCTTAATCCTAAAATGTTACAAAAATGCTATTTTAGCTTAGTAAGTTAAAGCGTGTGAAGCCTAATATAAAGGGATTGAGGGGGTATTTTGCAGGCTATTTAGGCTCGAGAGCTGCTAGACGCTGTTTTAGTTGTCGTTCTTCTAAAAAACGCTCAGTATCATCGCGAATGACCGCAGCCACCCCTGTTACTTGATGGGCGTCATCAAAAAGCATGGCTACGGTAAAAGCAATTGAAATGGTGCGGCCGTCCTTATGATTCGCGGGAACCTTTAGCAGGGAACTGCCATAACGAGTCGTGCCTGTTTCCATCGATTTATCAAAGCCGACATTATGGCGATGTTGTAAACGCTCGGGGGTAATTAAAGTAAGCGATTGGCCCAATGCCTCAGCCTCAGTAAAACCAAAAATTCGTGTCGCCGCAGCATTCCATAGAGTAATTTTGCCGGCACGATCAGCAACAATCACGGCATCCCCCATGACTTCAACTAACTGCTCCAAATCTACTGATGTTTTCATTGTGTCAAGAGCATAGTGGATATTTGATAAAAAAGGCGCCTATAAAAGGCGCCTTTTTGTGTTAGATCATGAACTAAGCAATTTAAACTGCCTTAGCGGCGTGTAATTGGGAAATTTCTTCAGCGCCATAGCCTAGATCGGCTAAAACTTCATCGGTATGCTCTCCCAAGACTGGCGAAGGCTTAACTTCAATTTCCAAATCGGAGAACTTAATTGGGCTACCAATAGTTAAATACTTCCCTCGCACTTTGTGATCCACCTCAACAATTGATCCACTCTTACGTAAATCGGGTGAATCAGCTAATTCTTTCATCGAAAAAACAGGCGCGCAAGGAATATCAAATTTACGCAAGATATCGACTGCTTCATATTTTGTTTTATCTTTTAGCCAATCTTCAATTGTGGCGAAGATATCAAAAATCTTATCTTGCCGAGCTTGGGCTGTCATATAGGCCGGATCTGTAGCCCACTCTGGCTTGCCAATAGCAGCTGTAATGGGTTCCCAAGCATGACCCTGGATCGTAAAATAAATATAGGCATTAG
Organism: Polynucleobacter sp. IMCC 29146; assembly: GCF_021395195.1. Taxonomy (NCBI): domain Bacteria; kingdom Pseudomonadati; phylum Pseudomonadota; class Betaproteobacteria; order Burkholderiales; family Burkholderiaceae; genus Polynucleobacter; species Polynucleobacter sp. IMCC 29146. The sequence goes on from NZ_JAJVCR010000006.1 coordinate 73,264, forward strand.
GATCCGTTTCCCAGCCCTTACATTTCAATACCCAGCCCGGTTGTCCACCACCGCCAGCATTGCCACCACGAGGCACGACATCGGAGAATGTGCCATGGGGATATTGCGGATACTCTTCTAAATAGCCGATTTTATCAAGGCGTTGTTGATCGCGTAATTTAACGCGGCATAAATTTAAGACTGCATCTTGCATCGAGCAGGATACTTTTTGGCCTTTACCAGTTTTTTGGCGTTGCATCAAGGCAGTCAAAATACCAATCGCTAAATGCATACCGGTATTACTATCACCTAAGGCGGCGGCTGATACGGTTGGCGGGCCATCCCAAAAACCTGTTGTTGAAGCAGCGCCACCAGCACATTGGGCTACGTTTTCATAAACTTTCAAATCTTCATAAGAATGGCCATCGCTAAAACCTTTAACTGAAGCCAAAATCATTTTAGGATTTAACTCTTGAATACGTGCCCAGCTAAAGCCCATGCGGTCTAGCGCACCAGGGCCAAAGTTTTCTACCATGACATCGGAAGTTTTAATCATTTTTTCTAAAACAGCTTTACCTTCTGGTGTTTTAGTATCTAAAGTTAATGAACGTTTGTTGCCATTCAACATAGTGAAATACAAAGCATCGGCATCGGGAATATCGCGCAATTGACTGCGGGTAACATCGCCAGAGCCTGGGCGTTCCACCTTAATAACATCAGCGCCATACCAAGCTAATAACTGGGTGCAAGCAGGCCCAGCCTGCACATGGGTGAAGTCAATAATCCGAATGCCATCTAATGGTTTAGTCATCTTGCAGTTCCTTGGTTTAAATCAATTAAGTGAAAAATAGTTATTTCTTATTTGCAGCGCTAGATGGATTCAGGTTCGTTAAGCGACCACTTTCAGTGCCCGCAGTCTCATCAATTACCGCATTAATTAAAGCTGGCTTACCTGCGGCAATCGCCGCGGTGAGTGCTTTAGTTAACTCTTCTGGAGTCGTTACGTTATAACCAATGCCGCCAAAGGCTTCGATCATTTTGTCGTAACGAATACCTTTTACAAACACGGTAGGCGCAACATCCGCTCCACCAGTAGGATTTACATCGGTGCCACGATATACACCATTGTTATTAAACACAATGGTGGTCACGGGTAAGTTATAACGACAGATTGTTTCTAGTTCCATACCACTAAAACCAAAAGCGCTATCACCCTCAATTGCCACCACTGGCAGCCCGCTAGTAACGGCTGCGCCAATGGCGTAACCCATGCCAATTCCCATAATGCCCCAGGTGCCGGAATCAAAACGCTTGCGGGGCTGGTACATATTAACAATGCTGCGAGCAAAATCAAGCGTGTTAGCGCCTTCATTCACCACATTAATATCGGGGCGTGTTTTCAATACATCCCGAATTGCGCGCAAAGCGCTATGAAAATTCATTGGCGTTGGATTTTGTTCCAAGGTGATCGCCATCTTGGCAATATTTTTATCTTTACGATCAGTAATATCACCAATCCAAGCATCACTTGGTCTTGGGAAGTTTGGCCCCATCGCTGCTAGCAACGCAGCCACACACGAACCCACATCGCCAATAAGCGGCGCGGCAATGGCAACATTACTATCAATTTCTGTAGGTGAAATATCGATCTGAATAAATTGTTTTGGTGCACCACCCCAAGTTTTTCCTTTGCCATGCGCTAATAACCAATTTAAACGCGCGCCAATCAGGATCACCACATCGGCCTCTGCCAAAACATAAGAACGAGTCGCAGAAACACATTGCGGATGGGTATCGGGCAATAAACCTTTAGCCATTGACATGGGAAGGTATGGAATTCCAGACATTTCAACAAATTGCCGAATGTCGGCATCGGCTTGGGCGTAAGCCGCACCCTTTCCCAATAAAATTAAGGGGCGTTTTGCACTTTTAATCAGATCAACTGCCCGTTGAATTGCATCGGGAGCAGGAATTTGACGAGGCACTGGATCAACCACTTTTACTAAGGATTTTTTTCCTTTTTCAGCATCAATCGATTGGCCCAAGAGCTCTGCTGGCAAATCTAAATAAACGCCGCCCGGCCGCCCAGAAACCGCTGCGCGTATGGCTCGGGCAATCCCAATACCAATATCCTCAGCCTTATTAATTCGGTAAGAAGCTTTAGCATAGGGTCGCGCATTATTGAGTTGATCCATTTCTTCATAATCGCCCTGCTGTAAATCCACAATTTCACGTTCGCTCGACCCGCTAATTAAAATCATTGGGAAGCAATTGGTCGTAGCATTCGCTAAAGCGGTAAGTCCATTTAAAAAACCAGGCGCTGAAACAGTTAAACAAATACCTGGCTTTTGGGTCATAAAGCCGGCAATTGCTGCGGCATTTCCCGCATGCTGCTCATGGCGAAAGCCAATGAAACGCATGCCTTCAGCCTGTGCCAAGCGCGCTAAGTCGGTAATGGGTATACCAACCAAACCAAAAATAGTATGGATGTCATTGAGTTTAAGGGCATCAATTACCAGATGAAAGCCGTCAGTTAATGCTGGGGTTTGAGTGTCATTTGTCATATATTTTTTAGTCTATTTGCCCGCGTTTAAAGCCCAATTCTAAAGGGTCTTAATGCAATATCGAGAATATTAGGCTGAGGCGCCATGAGGCGCATTGACTTACGTCAAGTTAGTCCGAAATCGCCAATATTGGCTATTTTGGCCCAATCAAGAATCTACAAAAAAAGTTCTTTATGCTTATTTTTTAAGCGACTCAAGGTCTCGGGAGACAAGTTGAGGTAGGCCGCAAGCTCTTTTTTGGGCAATAACTCAAAGAGGTAAGCATACTTCCGCACAAATCGCTCTACCCGCCCTGGGGCATCAAGCATATGCAAGGTAATAGTATGGGCCATGATTTCACTCATCAGGCGCATAACTTCAAATTCAAAACTATCTTTAATAGTTTGATGTCGATCTAAGAAATCAACCCATTTTTTTAAGGGCATCCGCGCAACTCGCGCTTTAGTAACGCAAGCGATGCTGTAAGGGGCAGCGGTTTTCAGTCGCCAGGCAGCGTAACTAGTTTCAATATCTTTTTCAATTGCGAAACGCAAAATCATTTCTTTTGCATCGACACTAGAAACAATTCGCTTTAAGATGCCATCCAAGACAAAGTACTGCTCCATTTGTGTGTCGCCTTGATGAAGCAAAATTTCAGTTTTCTTTAAATCAGCAATCTCAAGGAGACCCAAAAGCTCTGACATGCTTTTAGGGTCAAGATGCTGCAAAATCACATTTTGACTCAACTGCAAGCGAATCACGTTTTTTTCAGGGTGGTTTTCGAGTATGGTCATCAATTCTAGAGTTTAGATCTCCCTCACAAGCTCTACAGAAGCGCTATGGAAAATCCCTTTGGGGGGGGCTTTAGCGGTCTGTAAGCGATATTGTAAAACCCTTTACGCAATCAGGTAAACTGCTTAGGTCGTGGTGCCTTTTTGGCTAGTGCAAGCTAGCAATGAAGGTTAAACGGGAAACACTAAACAAACGTGTGCTGCCCCCGCAACGGTAAGCGAGTGTCCCATTTGAAGGCAATCTTCCTTGAGACGCAGAATTTGAATAAGCCACTGTGTGAGTCAATACATGGGAAGGCCAAATTTCTGAAACTCGTCAGCCCGGATACCGGCCAAGACAGGTGGAATTTTTGCGGACGGGGAACTTCGCGCGCCAATCGTAGCAATGGTTGCGTAAGTTATTTGCATTGCATCGCGCCCTGCTCTATTGACGTGCTGTTTCTCAACTCAAAATTCTGTTCGACTCGGCTAACGGGGAAGTTGGCTTAGTGTTCTTAGTACAGGATTTAAACCATGCAGTATTGTTCTTGTATTACTTCTTCATTTTGCGAGAGGATTGCGTTTCTTCGTTTCATTTTATTGGCGCTGCTGAGTATCATGGGCCTGATTTCGAATACTGCTGCCCAAGCTCAAAACCCATCCCAAGCGCAATCTTCAGGAGATAGTTCAGTAGCGGTGATTAACTCCCCGAATTCCACTAAACCACTCATCGTAACAGCCACCCGTATGCCCACCAAAGGTGCGGATGTGTTGGCTGACTATGTTTATATTGGTCCCGAAGAAATCGCTCAGGCTGGGCAAATGAGCGTACCCGAGCTCTTGCAACAGCAGCGTGGCGTACAAATATCGACATATGGTGGACCCGGTGGTCTGGCCAGCGTTTATTTACGTGGTACTAGCAATAATCAAAGTTTAGTTTTAATTGATGGTGTGCGTACCGAATCATCCACTTTAGGTGGTGCAGTTTGGAGCGCAATTCCAATTCAATTAATTGACCATATTGAAATTATCTTTGGACCGCAAAGTACTTTTTATGGACAAGATGCCCTTGGTGGTGTCATTCAAATTTTTACCAAACGGGGCGATGGTCCAGCGCAATTTAGTGCCTCAAGTGGTTATGGTACATATGGCACCACTATTAATACTGCTTCGGTATCAGGCTCGGTTGGTGACGATAAGCCCACACGTTATAACCTTGGTTTAAGCCAAGAAAATTCAATGGGCTTCAATACCGTGGCATCTACAAACCCCTGTAGCGCTGCGAATGCCACGAAAAATTATTGTGCGCCAGGCTACCCTACAACCCGCACGGGCTATACCCGTCTTGGTGCTACGGGACAGGTTTCGCATGAGTGGCAAAAAGGTCAAGAGTTTGGCGTCAAAGTACTGGCCAGCCGTACCAACTACCAGTACCCTGGCTACGATTACGATGTCTCCCTACCAGAGGTCAATTCTCAAGTTAATAATTTATCGATCGCTACTGTCTTTTCTAAAAATCAAATTACGGAAAATTGGCAGAGCTTCATTCAACTTTCAAATACTTCAAATTTTGGCCAGAATTTAACTACAAATAGTAACGACAGCATTAAGTCTCCACAAAATGATTTTTTATGGAAAAACGATATCAAAGTTGGTCCCGATAATTTACAGCTAATGGTCGAGCGGCTAGTGCAATACGCCAATACCACGAATATTAATGCCTCTCGCACTACTAATTCAGCTGCAGGATCGTATCAATTAAATCGTGGCAATAATTTAGCCACAGTAGCGGTACGGAATGACACGATTACGGGGTACGGCCCTATCTTTACCTATAGCGGAGCTTATGGTTATTTTTTAACTAAAGGCTTACGAGCCAATGTGAACTACGGTACCGGTTTTAGAGCGCCGACCTTTAACGACCTTTACTATCCTGGCTATGGCACTCCGAACGTGCAACCAGAAACGAATCGCAACGCCGAAGTAGGCCTACATTACGAGCCAGGTAATTATGAAATTCACTTAGTAGGCTATCAAAATAAAGTACAAAATTTAATTCAAGCCCTGCCTTGTACAACCCAAGCCAGCGGTTACTGCCCCACAAATTTTGCCTCAGTCAACATTACCGGCGCATCATTGGGTGCCAATACGCGACTTGAATACTGGAACTTAAAAGCTGCACTCGACTTACTCAATGCAGTAGATCAAAATACGGGGTTAGCTTTGCCTAATCGAGCTAAACAATTGGCTAATTTAGGCAGCGAATACCGTCGGGGAAAATTAAATGCGGGCGCGAATATAACGATCGCTGGGCAACGTTATGGCAATGCAAAAAATACGGTGACCATGTCTTCCTATGCCCTGCTTGATTTATTCGCGAGCTATGAAATTCAGCCAAAATGGTCCTTATTTGCCCGCTGGAATAATGCCTTAAATAACCAATACCAGCTCTCATATGGCTATCTCACTCCCGGCTCTAATATTTTTGCTGGCGTACGGTACACCCCATAATTATTCGCGCCCTATTAAACCCCTAAAGCCTACTCTACAGTTATGCAAACGACCTTGCCACGAACACAACTTATTTTAGGCGGCCAAAAAAGTGGTAAATCGCGTTTTGCTGAGGCAATAGCTGCTAATTGGCTTGAGCAGTCGGAGCATCATGAAGTATTGTTTATTGCTACTGCCCAAGCATACGATAGCGAAATGCGCCAAAGAATTGATCGTCACCAGCTTGATCGAAAAAAAAATTTACCGCAAATAAAAACTTTGGAGGAACCGCTTTTATTAGCGGCTGCGCTGCAAAAAAATACTGCGCCAAAACGACTTTTGCTAATTGATTGTCTAACTCTATGGTTGAGCAATTATTTAACCCCCTATAAAAACGATGCCGATCTTGATTCGCAAAAGCAGATGGCTAGATACACAACAGCCCTTAATGATCTTCTGCAGGAAGTGCAAACTAGCGTCGGTCCGTTAGTACTGGTAAGCAATGAAATCAGTCAAGGGGTAATTCCATTAGGACTAGAAACCCGTCAATTTGTAGATCAACTAGGCCTATTAAATCAAGCTGTAGCAAAAGCCTGTGAATGTGTAACCCTAATAGTGGCTGGTTACCCAATTAATATAAAGGGGGAGCGATGAAGCGATTCGGCTCAGTGGGCTTTGTATTTTTATCTTTATTTTTAAGTCCCCCATTGGTGGCCATCGAAATAACAGATGATCTTGGTGTTACGTCTAGTTTTGCAATCCCACCACAACGTGTTATTTCCCTCTTACCATCGCTTACTGAAACAGTATGTGTTTTAAAGCAATGTCAAAAATTAGTAGGAGTTGATCGATATTCAAACTGGCCAGCCAGTATCAAGTCATTACCTATCGTTGGGGGCGGTTTAGATCCAAATATTGAGGCAATTGCGATGCTCAAGCCAGATGTTGTTTTGGTTGGGAAATCATCGCGCGCTACCGATCGCTTAAGATCACTCGGCATAAAAGTGCTGACCTTTGATGTTAAAGATTACCGTAGCACCCAACTTGCCATTACTAAAATTGCTTTAATACTTGGCTTACCTGACAAGGAAGCTGAACTAATATGGCAAAACATTATTTCTCAGGTTAGCTTAATTACAGCCAGTTTGCCTAAAAATAGTCAAGGGATGCGTGTTTACTTTGAAGTAAGCAATACCCCATTTGGTGCGGGGGAATCATCGTTTATTGGCGAAACCTTATCTCGCTTAAAAGTTACCAATATTATTCCCTCCAGCTTAGGGCCTTTTCCCAAACTCAACCCTGAATTTATCGTTCGAGAAAATCCAAATTTAATCATGCTAGGCTACACTGCGAATGAAAATCTATCGGCTCGACCAGGGTGGAATAAAATTCAGGCAGTCTCACAGCAGCGTATTTGTAGCTTTTCCCCAGAAGAAATAGACGTCTTATCGCGCCCTAGTCCACGTATTCCAGAGGCAGCGCAAATTATGGCTAATTGCCTAATCGCTCAAACTTCAAAATAAATTAATGGTACAACTACACTTTCAGCGCAGCCAAATTCAGCGCTTCACCTACGCCATAACTATCATTACGCTAGTTTTATTTTTACTCGGCATGAGTGTGGGAAGTACAGGCTTTACTATTTTCTGGCCACTAACAAATGATGCAAGTTCACTACAAATAATGTGGGACATTCGCTTACCACGGACTCTAGCTGCCTGGTTAGCCGGCGCACTATTGGGTTTAGCGGGTGCGATCGCTCAGGGTTTATTTCGCAACCCTCTTGCTGACCCCTATTTACTGGGAAGCGCCTCAGGCGCAACCCTCGGCGTTGCCTTGAGTTTAGTGGTATTAAGCACTACCTTATTTACTGAAAATTGGTTACTGCGGCTGGGCATAACTAGCATTTCCTTTATCGGCGCCTTAGTAGGTGTAGTTATTACAGTAATTCTAGCAAGAGGTTTTCAACATACTTTTCGCCTACTTTTAGCTGGCGTCATTGTGGGGGTGATATTAGCCGCTATCAGCTCTTTTTTTGCGATCATGCACCCCGAAATATTGCCAGCGATGCAAGCCTTTATGTTGGGTACTACCAGCTTTGCTGGATGGTCCGCCTGCCTACTAATGTCGGCTGTATTAATCAGTTGCTGCATAGTCGCGTGGTCTTTAGCTAAAGCACTCGATGCCTTGACTTTAGGTGAGCTAACAGCCATCAGCTTAGGCTTGAGATTAAATTTTGCGCGTGGTGTCTTAATTGTGATCTTAGCGCTTGCAACTGGTGCAGCAGTGAGTCAAGTGGGTTTAATTGCTTTTGTTGGCTTAGCTGCTCCGCATTTAGTACGCTCGCTAATTAAAGTAGTACATCGAACCTTGTTAATCTATTCGACCCTAATTGGTGGCATTTTATTGCTGGCTGCCGATATTTTGGCAAGAGGCCTAATTGCACCTCAAGAATTACCTGTTGGCTTACTGACATCAATCTTAGGGGGCTCCTATCTGTTATGGCTAATGCATGCTGGGCAAAATCGAGCAAAATGATGAAGCCATTAACCCCGATCATCATTACCAATCGGCTTAGTACCTTACTAGCTAATGTTGAAGTCTTGCATGATGTTAGTTTGCAAATTCCCCAAGCATGCTGGACTAGCGTGATTGGCCCAAATGGTGCTGGGAAATCCACCTTGCTCAAGGTTATTGCAGGTCTCTTACCGGATCATAATCAAGTCCTAATCAATGGGCAAACTAAGAAGCAAATTAACCCTCAAATTCGGGCTAGAAAAATTGCTTGGCTAGGTCAAAATGAAACTATCAGCGATGATCTGCTAGTCTACGATTTAGTTATGTTAGGACGTTTACCTCATCAAGCTTGGTTGAGCAACGCTAATCAAGCAGATCATCAAGCAGTAAAGCATGCGCTGGCCTTAACCAACACCTCAGAACTATGTCAGCGTCCAGTAGATGAATTATCTGGAGGGGAATGTCAGCGCGTTTTGATTGCGCGAGCGCTAGCGGTTGAAGCCGAAATTTTGTTACTTGATGAACCATTAAACAATCTCGACCCGCCCCATCAAGCAGATATGATCACACTCATTCGATCCCTTACCGCAAGCGGGACAACAGTGATAAGTGTCTTACATGATATTACTTTTGCATTACAAGCTGAGCAGATTATCATTATTAAGAATGGCACCTTACTGTATCAAGGCGCTACTAATGAGATTCAAACACATATCCAAATTGAAGCCGCATTTGAGCAACGAATCAAGATATTTCCACTTGAAGATGCTTGGGTTTCTTTACCTCATCACCCCACTACTCCATTGGCATAATAAATGAATATTGAAGCACCTCCAACAGACAAGCCCTATGAAAAATCTCCCGGCGAACGCCGTGGGCTAGTGCTCATTTATACCGGCAACGGCAAGGGAAAAAGTACTGCCTTATTTGGTTTATCTCTACGCGCCCATGGTCGAGATAAAAAGGTCAAAATTTACCAATTCATGAAAGTTCCCAGTGCCCGTTTTGGTGAACATCGCATGTTTGAAAAATTAGGTATACCCATTGAAGGCTTAGGTGATGGCTTTAGCTGGAAAAGTAAAGATTTAGAACATTCGGCACAACTTGCGCGTAATGGCTGGGAAAAAGCCAAGCAAAGCATTCTGAGCGGTGACTATTTTTTAATTGCTTTGGATGAAATCACTTATCCCCTTATTTATGGCTGGATACCCTTAGCCGATGTAGTTGAAACATTGCAAAAACGGCCTAGCCATGTGCATGTTTGCCTAACTGGTAGACGCTGCCCACAGGAGATTATTGATATTGCCGATACCGTGAGCGAAATGCAGCAAATTAAACATGCTTTCGACGCAGGTGTTCCAGCACAACGGGGCATTGAGGATTAACGCACGCATGGATACTCATGCTTGAATTTATGTTCAACAACTCTGTCCTAGGATGGGGAATTCTGGGCGGCGCTATATTTATTGCTCTCATGATTGATCGTTTTTTTGGTGAGCCCTATTACTATTTGCATCCAGTTGTATGGATGGGCCAGTATTTAAAAATAACTGGACAACTTATTTCGCCCCGAGTCGTAATCTACAAAAAGCATCAAAAACTAGCTTATTTTTTTATAGGAATGGCCGCATGGCTAATGGGCGCAGTTATAGTCGTGGTTTGCGCAGTCTATATACAAAGACTAGCCTTTTCTTTGTCTCCAATTGTTGCTTGCCTATTTCTGGGCTTACTAATTAAGCCCCTATTTTCTTGGGCATTTTTATCTGCAGAGGTCTACGCTGTGAACGCCGCCTTAAGCCGTTCTTTAGTTGAAGGGCGTCAACGCTTAGCCATGATTGTGAGTCGCGATACACAAGCACTCAATCCGATCCAAGTAAGGGAAAGTGCGATTGAGGCGCTAGCTGAAAATTTTAATGACTCTGTAATTGCGCCGCTATTTTGGCTAGTACTTGGCGGCCTTCCAGCTGCAGCCCTATATCGCTATGCGAATACCGCAGATGCCATGTGGGGATATCGTGATCAACGCAATGGAAGACATTGGGAATGGGCTGGTAAATTTGCCGCCAAAATTGATGATCTTTTATCTTGGATTCCAGCACGCATCAGTGGCCTTTTGATTTTAATGCAGGCAAGACAACAACATGAGCCAACATATACCTTTGAACAACTATGTCGCGAGGCAAAAAAAACGCCATCGCCCAATGGTGGCTGGCCAATGGGCTCAATGGCGCTAGCCTTACATATTCAGCTGAGTAAGCCCACAATTTATAGTCTTAATAAAGGCGCTTGCTTAGCAATGTCTACGGACATTGGTCGTGCTTGTACATTATTACAGCGCCTAATGAATAAATTGATTTTCCTCTGTTTAATCAGCAGTTTAATTCCTGTAATTTATCTGCTCATGACTTCAGGTCTAAATGGCTAATCAATGACTTTATATAAGACCCATGGTGGCCCTGACTCATTGGGGCCTATTACCGATGATTTCTCTACCAATGCAAATGGTGCTGGGCCATGCCCAATTACCTTAGAAGCACTAATCAACACTACTCATACAGCATATCCCGACCCAAACTACACAGCACTAAAAGAACTGTTAGCGCAATGGCATCAAGTGCCTGTTCAGCGCATTGTATTGGCGGCTAGTGCTAGTGAATTTATTTATCGCATGAGCGCGCACATTGCCAAACAGGCAAATAATCAAGTATCTATCAGACCGCAAGTATATTTACCTCGGTACAGTTATAGCGATTATAAAAATGCAGCGGAAGCTTGGAGCTTGGCGACGGTCACTACTAGCCAAGATGCTAATCTGATCTGGGTATGCGATCCATCAACTCCATTCGGAGAAACTTCCCGCTCTATTGGCGCTTTAATTGACTCACTAAAAGCGCAGCAAATCTGCGTCCTTGATCGTGCTTATGATCCCTTACGCTTAAGTGGAGAAAGCGCATTAAATCAAACCCAGTTAGACCAAGTGTGGCAACTTTGGTCGCCTAACAAAGCATTGGGTCTAACCGGTATTCGAGCCGCCTATGCCATCGCCCCGAAAGCAGCCATTGCCCTTATTGCTGAACTTGAATTACTGGCGCCCTCTTGGCCGCTTGGCGTTGACGGTGTCAGCTTACTCTCAAGTTGGGCAAAACACGAAACTCACATGTGGTTACAAGAAAGCCTAAACAGCTTGCGTGAATGGAAAGTGCAGCAACTGCAGCGATGCCAAGCAATGGGTTGGGAAATCTATCCTAGTGAAACCAATTTTTATTGCGCTAAACCTCCTGTAAATGATCTTTGTCACTTATTGTTTCAACTAAGGCAAAGTGGTATTAAATTACGCGATACCTTATCCTTTGGCTTAGCTGACTGCGTACGGATGGCTGTATTACCGCCCGCCTCACAAATTCGACTCTGTCAAGCTTGGCAATCAATATCCCCGCCTACTGAAAAATTGTATGCCCGCTAAATGTGTCATGGTCCTAGGCACTTCAAGCGGTGCTGGTAAAAGCTGGGTAAGCACAGCGCTATGCCGCTGGTATGCTCGACAGGGCTATAAAGTAGCGCCCTTCAAAGCGCAAAATATGAGCAATAATGCGCGTGTCGTGAATACGCGCCAGAGTTCAGTAACTGAATTTAGCAATGCTGACCAAGCTAGCGGTGAAATTGGCTCGGCGCAATATTTTCAAGCCCTAGCTGCCAATGCTGAACCCAACGTCAACATGAATCCAGTGCTACTTAAGCCCGAAGCGGATACCCGTAGCCAAGTAATTTTATTAGGCAAAGTCAATACTGAATTAAGCGCTATGCCATGGCGCGAGCGCAGTGAAAAAATTTGGCCACATATTCAACAATCCCTCGATTACTTAATAGCAGAAAATGATGTATTAGTAATAGAGGGTGCAGGATCGCCAGCTGAAATTAATTTAATGGCTAGTGATATTGTCAACTTACGAGTAGCACGATATGCAAACGCTCAATGTATTTTAGTAACCGATATTGATCGTGGCGGTGCTTTCGCGCATCTTTATGGCACCTGGGCCTTGCTGCCTAAACCCGACCAGCAACGTATCAAGGGGTTTTTGTTAAATAAATTTCGGGGGGACCCCACCCTACTTGCTCCAGCCCCAGAGCAATTGAAATCATTGACTGGAATTCCAATTATTGGCACCATCCCCATGTTGTTTAATCATGGCCTTCCTGAAGAGGATGGAATTTTCGATGAGCGCACACTTGATAGAAAAGCTGGCGCCCTAAAAGTGGCAGTTTTGGTCTATCCCCGCATTAGTAATTTAGATGAATTTCAACCACTTAAAAATATTACAGATTTAGAACTAATTTGGGCTCGTCAGCCAAGCTCTTTAGAAGATGTCGACTGGATTATTTTGCCTGGCTCAAAACAGACCAGCGCTGATTTAGCCTGGTTAAAACAATGCGGCTTTGAGCGGGTTATTGAGAAACATATCCAGCGGGGGAAAATGGTTCTGGGTATCTGCGGGGGTCTACAAATGCTTGGCCAAGTGCTGCACGATCCATTTAATATTGATGGTGCGGCAACGGGCCTAGGGCACTTAGCAATTCAAACGACTTTTGCTAAGGATAAACAAGTAAATAAAATCACTGTTCGCTTCGGTCAAGTTAAGGGCCTTTGGTCTGCTTTATCTTACCTAGAGGTATTTGGCTATGAAATTCATCATGGCAAGTCCTCTCACAAAACTGCAGACAATGAAAAACAAGCGCTAATGGCGCAAGAAATTATTGCTGGCTTAGCTTGGCAAAATTCGCTTGGTAACGTGCTTGGTATTTATATACATGGGTTATTTGAGGATCCGGCCGTTATCAAATCTCTCTTTGGCAAAGAAGCTAAAACTCTAGATACGGTATTTAATAATCTCGCTGATTTAATTGGGCACCATATTCCAAAAGAAACCTTACTCTCCTTGGTTGAATGAAAGCATCGGATGAATATAGAATTACCCCTCATCACCCCACTTAACAATGTCGAATTAGGTGAATTAATTCAAGCAGAACTCAACAATAAGACTAAGCCGCTTGGCTCTTTAGGTCAACTTGAATCATTAGCCAAACAATTGGGCTTAATTTTAAATAGCTCAAACCCTATCCTAGTTCAACCACAGTTAGTCGTATTTGCAGGTGACCATGGCTTAACTGCGCAGGGTATCTCTGCATTTCCGAGTGATGTCACTTGGCAAATGGTCGAGAATTTTTTAGCTGGCGGTGCTGCAGTTAGTGTGCTGTCGCGCCAACACCAGCTAGATTTGACCATAGTCGATACTGGCGTTGCCAAAGAAATATTACCGCGCAAAGGTTTAATTATTAAGAAGGTGGCATTTGGCACTGCCGATTCTAGTCAAACGCCCGCTATGCAGCAATCACAATGCTTGCAGGCCATCAAAAATGGTCAGGAGATTATTTGCGGGTTACCGGGCAACGTACTTTTACTCGGTGAAATGGGTATTGGGAATACTGCTGCTGCTTCACTCATCATGAGTCGTCTATTAGGCATACCCATTGCAAAATGCACAGGCGCTGGAACTGGTCTTGATAACGCTGGCTTACAAAAAAAAATCAGCGTGTTACTAAAAGTATTACAACGACATTCTCAGGCTAACTCGGCAATTGAGGTGCTTTGCGCTTTTGGCGGTTTCGAAATGGCCACAATGGTAGGCGCGATCATACAAGCTGCTGCGCAACGCCGCGTGATTGTCGTTGATGGATTTATTACTAGCTCGGCTGTCTTAATCGCGCAAGCGCTTGACCCCAATGTATTGCAGTATTGTATTTTTTCCCATTGCTCTCATGAGCAAGCGCATGCTCAACTTTTAAACCATTTAAATGTGAAGCCCCTGCTTGATTTAGACTTAAGATTAGGTGAGGGATCAGGGGCGGCGCTCGCTTGGCCATTACTCATCTCAGCCTGTTATCTTTTAAATGAAATGGCAAGTTTTTCTAGTGCGCAAGTAAGCACAAAAAATATTAATTAAATTAATCATGAATTTCATTCGCCACCTGTTAATTTCAGTCCAGTTTTTTTCCCGTTTGCCTATTCCTAAAAGTTGGATGCGCTGGGCTGATTGGAGTCCTCAAAAAGAAAGTGATAGCCTTATTTATGCGCCTGCAGTAGGTTTAATTATCGGCATCTGCTGTTCATTAGTTTGGTTACTAGCGATGCTTCTTTTTCCCACTAGTAGTGCCAGCACGTTATTAGCTGCCGCTCTTTGTGTAGCTAGTAGCATCTGGCTAACCGGGGCTTTGCATGAGGATGGCTTAGCTGACTTAATTGATGGGTTAGGTGGCTCACCCGATCGCGCCAGAGCCCTAGAAATTATGAAGGATTCACGTATTGGCACCTATGGTGGCTTAGCGCTAATTCTTGCCACCTTGATTCGTATTTTGTTAATTGGCGCCTTAGGTCAGGCACTACTTAATCCAGCTCATGTGATCGTCGCAATTTGTTTGGTTAATATCATCTCAAGAGCCTGGCCATTAGGTTTAGTCTATTTGCTACCGAATGTAGGCGATTTAGCGGGATCCAAAACCCATTACATCACGCGTTTCATCTCGAGTAAACAACTGCTAATTCTCAGTAGTATTCTTCTGGTCATTTGTTTTGGGTTGCTTCGATTGGAGTTAATTCAATGGCAACAACTTTTGCTTGGCCTACTACTTTCAGGCTTAATTTGGCTCTATCTTAAAACCCGTTTGCAATCACGCTTAGGGGGTTATACCGGCGATGGACTCGGGGCGGCACAACAATTATGTGAAATTGGCCTGTACATCGGCTTTCTCATTGCCGTCTAAACAGCTGCCCATGAAACAACTTTGGCTCATTCGTCACCCTCAAGTGCTAATTAAATCAGGTACTTGTTATGGACAGCTAGATATCCCTAGTGACCCCGCAAGCAATGCTACTCAAGCACAGTCCTTAGCTGCAACTTTGCCAGATCACTTAATAATCTATTGCTCACCACTCCAACGCTGTCACCATTTAGCAATAACGCTTTTAGCGCTTCGCAAGGATCTCCAAATTGAGCTTGATCCCAACCTACAAGAAATGGATTTTGGTAGCTGGGAAGGAAAGTTATGGCAAGATATACCGCAGAATGAAATTGCAGCATGGACCGACAACTTTTTGCATTATTCACCTGGAGGCGGAGAATCTGTAAGCACATTTATGGCAAGAGTCAATCAAAGTTACCGAAAATTTTCTACTAATTGTGCTTGGATTACCCATGCCGGTGTAATTCGCGCAAGCCATTTATTACACGCTAAAAAATTCATTACCCAAGCCAGTGATTGGCCCATCGACGTCATTTCGGTGGGGTGTCACCAAACCCTAGAAATGGGCTCGTAATTGAGCTCTTTCTATTAGATTACAGCTCGATATACAATGGATCTTATGAGTCCCGAAACCAGTGAAACAACTTCAAATTTGCTGACTGATTTTCAAGCCAGTCTTGAACGCATTAAGCATAAAATCGCCGCCATCCAAACTGCGACCGAAGCCATGTGCCAAAATCGCCTAGCACTAGAAGGCAAAATAGAAGATGCTCAAAAACGGATTCAGCACATCTTAAGCCGCCTTCCCGATCAAGGCGATACACGCCAACTCAATTTACTTGGTGAGTCGGCTAGCTCTACAAGCCCCCCTAATTTAGATAACGATGACCATGAGCCAACGACGCATTGATGTAACTATTGCTGGCCAGAAAATTACCCTGGCAACCAGCGATGAACATGAGCCTTTACTTCGTTCAGCTTGCCAATTAGTAGATGATCACATACAGCTAGCCATTGCTAGCGGCAATCGCAGTCTCGAACGTGCCACCCTGATGGCTGCCTTAAAATTAGCGGGCGATCTCATCGCTGCTAAAGAGACTGCCCTAAATATTCCTCAGGCATCACCAACCACTGCCCCAGAAAATAGTGCAGAGATCTCACGTCTAGCAAGCGAAGTGAATGCGCTGGAAGATCAAGTCGATGCCTTGTTGAAAACCCTTTCCCTGCCTGGTTCGCCAAGGCCAATAGCTCCTTGAACCGATGCGAAAGCATACGGAGCGGTCTTTGCTACGTGGGCGTGAGCGTTTCGATGTTTCACAGTGTCGGCTTCTGGCTTGATACTCCCTGTGCATCTTAATGCACCCGAAGCGTAACTGCCGCTCCAACTTGAACCTTAGGGTTCAGGATGAGGGCCTAGCGGCTAAGGTGGGGAATCTTTTTTATGTCATTTAATGACATTCTGCTACTGCTAGTCTGCGGCGGTATTTCGGGTTTCTTAGCAGGCTTACTCGGCATTGGTGGCGGCATGATCTTAGTACCATTTATGATCATCGTTTTTAACCATTTAAATTTTGATCAAAGTCTCATTGTGCATATGGCCATCGCTACAGGTATGGCGACTATTTTATTTACCTCAGCATCGGCTATATTGGCCCATCACAAGCATCAGTCAATCGATTGGCAATTAGTTGCGGCACTAAGCCCTGGAATGATTGTCGGCGGCCTGATTGGCGGTAGTGAATTATTTGAAGCTTTAAAAACAGCTTGGCTATCGCTCTTTTTTGCTATCTTTATTGTGTATAGCTCCATTCAAATGTTCATCAACAAAAAACCCCATGCGGGGCGAGAGCTACCGGGAACTCTGGGGCTTTTTTCCTTTGGTTCGTTTGCGGGAGTACTTTCTAGCCTAGTTGGAGCAGGTGGCGCTTTTATTACCGTGCCATTTATGTTGTGGTGCAACGTCAAACCCCATATTGCCATGGCCAGCTCTTCTGGATTAGGTTTTTTTATTGCCGCGGCAGCTACGCTGGGATACATGTATGGCAGTTGGGGACAACCTAATTTACCAGCCGGCTCTTTGGGCTTTGTTTATGTTCCTGCAGTTGCCTGTATTGTGGTGATCAGTATATTTACTGCCCCACTGGGCGCAAAAATGGCGCGCAAACTCAATGTTGCCCAGCTAAAGCGGGTTTTCGGAGTGCTATTATTTTTTATAGCTGGCTTTATGTTGAACGAAAGCCGTAAAGCATTTGGATTTTTTACTTAGCACTTAGCTCGCAAACTGCTGACGCAACATATTTTTCTGTACCTTGCCCATTGCATTCCGAGGTAAATCCTTCATGATTTCAATGCGCTTAGGTACTTTAAAATTCGCGATTTGCCCTTTGAGCGAATCAATCATGGATTGGGTATCTAATTTCACTCCTGCTTTTGGTACGACTACTGCCAACACAGCCTCACCAAAATCGGGGTGCGGAATACCAATGACGGCGCTCTCTGCGACGCCGGCCATGTCATCAATAAAACTTTCAATCTCTTTGGGATAAACGTTATAGCCCCCAGAAATAATCAAATCTTTACTACGGCCCACAATCGATAAATAATGATCTGGAACTTTACCGCTAATATTTGTTCCGCCCCAGCGACCCACGTCACCTGTTTTAAACCAACCATCAGCAGTAAATTCTTCAGCGGTTTTTTCAGGCATGTGCCAGTAACCCTTAAAAATATTAGGGCCCTTTACTTGTACGCCGCCTATTTCGTCTACCTGACAAATTTGCCCGTCATCACTCACCACCCTGACGCTCACTCCGGGTAACGGCACGCCAACGGCCCCACCAACCCGAGGACCTTGATATGGATTAGAAGTCAGCATGATGGTTTCGCTCATGCCATACCGCTCTAGAATAGTATGTCCAGTCAACCTTTTAAACTCGTTAAAGGTTTCAGTTAGCAAGGGTGCAGAACCAGAAATAAATAAACGCATGTTGCGACATACTGCTTTCGTAAAGGTCTTGTCAGCCGTTAGACGCACATAAAAGGTAGGCACTCCCATCATGACAGTAGCTCGGGGCATTTGCTGAATTAGTTGGGCAGTATCGAGGCGGGGTAGCCAAATCATTTTGCTACCATTCACTAAAGCGCCATGGACCGCCACAAATAAACCATGTACATGAAAAATCGGCAAGGCATGTAATAAAACATCACCCTTTTGCCATTGCCAAAAATCTTTTAATACTAAACAATTGCTGCCTAAATTACGATGCGTTAGCATCGCTCCTTTGCTACGTCCAGTAGTACCTGAGGTATAGAGAATGGCAGCTAAATCATCGTCTTTAGAGGCCACCGTTTTAAATTGATCACTTTGACCAGTAGCGCGCTCAAGTAAGCTACCCGAGCGGTTGTCATCTAAGGTAAATACGTGATTCGTGCCCGCCTTAAATGCAACCTTAGAAACCCAAGCAAAATTTTTGCTGCTACAGACCATGACTGCAGGCTTAGCATTTTCAATGAAATATTGAATTTCAGCAGCTTGATAAGCGGTATTTAAGGGCAGGTAAACATAGCCCGCCCGAATAGTGGCTAAGTATAAAAATAGGGCCTCGGGCGACTTTTCTACTTGAACTGCAACCCGAGCCCCTTGAGGCAAGCCAAGACTTTTTAAGAGGTTGGCCAACATTGCTGAAGCGCGCTCTAAATCTCTCCACGAGTAATACAAACCATCTTGAGTTTCGATTGCACACGCTTTGCGATCTTTTGGAAAACCCTTTTCCAATACTGAATACAAATTCATACGAACCTCAAAATGATCTACTGCATAACAATTAATCGAGAGTGGCGCCCGATTTTTTAACTACCCCAGCCCAACGCTTAACATCTGAATTAACTAATTTTCCAAACGCTTCGCCATATAAATTTGGGGTATCCGAGCCGTTGGAAGCCCAAATGGCTTTTAACTTTGGTGTATTTAGCGCTTTCTCCACTTCTGCAATCATTTTGTCGACAATGGGCTTTGGCGTACCTTTGGGGGCAAACATGGCATACCACGTTGACACTTCATAATTCGGTAGACCAGCCTCCATGAAGGTCGGTACATTCGGAATTGCTGGTGAGCGCTTAGGTGAAGCAACCGCAATAGCGAATAGTTTTCCACCATTAATCTGCTGCGCTGAAGTACCTAAACCATCAAACTCAAGATCAACTTGCCCTGCCAATAAATCATTCATCGCTGGGCCTGCACCCCGATAAGGAATATGCGTAATGAAGGTACCCGTTTGTATTTTAAATAATTCGCCCGCTAAATGATGCACGGTGCCACTACCAGCACTAGCAAAATTATATTTACCAGGGTTCTTTTTTAAGAGCTCAATAAATTGCTTTAAATCACGCGCACTCACTTTTTGTGGATTAACTACTAAAACTTGTGGTGGGCTAGCAATGAGAGCAACGGGGATAAAGCTCTTCTCAATATCGTAATCAAGATTTTTATACATCGAAGGTGCAATAGTGTGGTGCGAAGCGCCAATAAACCAACTATACCCATCAGGGGGTGCCTTGGCTGCAACCGAAGCACCCACCGTGCCACCAGCTCCACCACGATTATCGATTAATACTTGTACGCCCAATTGCTCGCCTAACTGAGCGGCTAAAGGACGGGCAAAAGCGTCAGTACCGCCGCCAGCAGGAAAGGGATTTAATAAAGTAATAGGTTTGGTAGGCCACGTCTGAGCTACAACTACGCCAGCAAATGCCATTAAGGCTAAGACAAAAGCCAAGCGCAGTTGTTGCGCCAGTAGGGATAAACTATTTGATTGGACCATCATGCTAAGTCTCCTTTATTTATGTGCTGGTTATTTTAAGCTAAGAGGCCATTAAGCGACTGATCAAACGCGAATACATGACCTCACCATTGACAAAGCGTTCGTGGTTCTCTTCTACGCTAGCTAAATCATATAGATAATTGACCATAATGCCCGCTGATTGGCGTAAACCCTTACGCGATAAATCACCCGCCCAATTAATTTGATGCAACTTCGCACCGTTACCTAAGTGAAATTTAGCTACAGGATTGCCATTGCGTCCCGTTGAGACGTGAGCCAAATATAGCGCTGTTAAACAGAGTAATGCACTTTTTTCCTTTGCCGTAGCAGTATCAGGATGCCATCCTCCGCCTAAACGCTCTGCCCAAGAATGATCCGTTAAATTTAGAGTTGCTAAGGCCTGATCACGAGCAGTACGAAGTGCTGGCTTAATTTGCTCCATCGGCATTTGATCCGCTAAATTTGCACCCGCGGCAATCCAATCTACAAAACCTGGAATAGGCGATAAAGTAATAAATGTTTTAAGCGACGGAAATTCCGCATGCAATTGTTCAGCAACCCGCTTAATTAAAAAATTACCCATCGAAACGCCGCGCAAGCCTGGCTCGCAGTTACTAATAGAATAAAAGGCGGCCACTTTATATACTTTTGGCTGACTTACTGCCTCAGCCTTCTTGTCTACTAACGGGGCAATGGCTATGGGAATATCTGGTAATAAACCGACTTCTACAAAAATTAAGGGTTCATCAGGTAATTGGGGATGAAAAAAAGCAAAGCAGCGACGATCGGGCTGTAAACGACGGCGTAAATCATCCCAGCCATCAATCGCATGCACAGCCTCATGTTTAATAATTTTCTCTAGCACTTCAGCTGGCGACTTCCAATCGACTCGGTGCATCTTTAAAAATCCTGGATTAAACCAAGAGGAAAGTAGATGGCGCATATCAAAATCAACTGTTGCTAGTTCGGGTTTTTTATCGAGTAACTGCAACAAATCGCGGCGCATTTCTACCACCGCTGCAGTACCTGCGCGAGCGCGATTAAGACGGCGTAGTAGTTCTTGGCGTGGCGATTCGGTAATTCGCTGTAAACGCACATAGTTGCGTGTATTGGGATCAGCAGCAAAACTTTGCGCAGCCTTTAATACTTTATCGGGGTCAGGATTATATTTTTCAGCTAATGCGGTGAAAAACTTTATGTGCTGATCTTTATCTAATTTACGATAATTATGAATTAACTCATCAGCCATGCTGACCGCATTCGATTCCCCGCGCTCAGAAATCAGGCGGTTAACTGCGCCAATAGCACGCGCCAAATACCGTGACTTAGTCAGTTTCTCGAGCATGCTACTTCCTTCAGGGTTTGCTATTTTTTTGTCTAAGCAGCAAATATAACCCAAAGGCAACCATAGGCAATGACAACCATTGACCCATCGACAGACCCAGCCCCAATAAACCTAAAAAAGCATCAGGTTCACGGGCGAATTCAGCGAGAAAGCGACAGATGCCATACCCCACTAGAAAAAATCCAGATACCTGTCCTAGCCGGCGAGGATGCCTGGCATAAAGCCAAAGCACCATACCCAAAAGCAGACCTTCTCCACCCAATTGATAGAGTTGTGAGGGATGGCGCGGTAAATTGTCGACAGCTGGAAATACCATTGACCAAGGCACATCTGTGGGACGACCCCAGAGCTCGCCGTTAATAAAATTTCCTAGGCGCCCAAAGGCTAATCCAAATGGCACCAAGGGGGCAACCAAATCACTCACCGTAAGAAAGCTAGTATGTCGCCTATGGGCAACCCAGAACATCGCGGTAATTACTCCAAGTAAACCCCCGTGAAAGGACATCCCGCCCTCCCAGACTTTAAAAATATTAAGGGGATGTGACAAATAAAATGCGGGCATATAAAAGCAAACGTAGCCTAAACGTCCACCAATAATCACTCCCAAAACTCCAGCAAACAGTAAATCTTCAAGCTCTTTATTGGTCCAGCCCAAGGCTTTAAATTGCGGCATACGAATGCGGATACGGCCGAGTAAAATAAACTGCGCAAACGCCATCAAGTACGTTAAACCATACCAATGAATACCAAAAGAGCCCAGATGAATAGCGACCGGATCAAAGTTAGGATGAATTAGCACGGCAGGCACTCAGGTTTTAGTTTGGTCAAAATTGTGTAGCTCATGACCTAAGTCACGATAAGTTTTAAAACGATTGCGTCCAGCTAAGCGCTCTGCTTCATGGGTTGTAACCACTTCGACGATGCGGGGGAAACGTTCTACTAGGGCTGTGATATCGCTAGGCATCTCTTGGCCTAATTGGATCAAAATATCCGCATGCGGAATCGCTTGTAAGCTATTCACTGCGCAATCTTCAGTTAAGACAATCGGGGTTTCTGCAGCCGCCTCATGATCGATAAAACAATGGGGTAAAAAATCGGTCTTACTAAAAGTCCAGAGTAGCTCATCCAGGCGCTTTAGCTCAGCTTTATTTGCCACAATCACAATGGGCCGCACAGGCTGGCCTTCTGCCGTTGAACTCCAAATTTTGCGTGTGAGCCGACACACATAATCTAGCTTATCGCCCACATTGCTATGAAAATCAATTCTTGCCATACGTAAACTCGCTTAAGGTGCTCCGTAGGTCACTAAATAATTAAATAACAAAGGCACGGGGCGCCCTGTAGAGCCCTTCATGGCACCACTTTTCCAAGCTGTACCAGCAATATCTAAATGCGCCCAACAATATTTCTCGGTGAAGCGCTTTAAGAAACATGCGGCTGTCACGCTGCCTGCGGGTCGCCCACCAATATTAGCCACATCAGCAAAATTCGATTTTAATTGCTCTTGATATGCGGCATCCAATGGCAAACGCCAAACCGTGTCCAGTACCGCTTTGCCAGACTCACTGAGTTCTTTGACCAAATTTTCATCGTCGGAAAATAAACCGCTGTGTACGCTGCCTAAAGCAATAATACAAGCGCCTGTTAAGGTGGCCACGTCAATAACTGCGCGGGGCTTAAAGCGTTCTACGTAAGTTAAGGCATCGCATAAAATTAAACGGCCTTCAGCATCTGTATTTAAGATCTCGATAGTTTGACCCGACATGCTTTTGACAATATCGCCGGGTCGAGTGGCTTTACCGGATGGCATATTTTCACAAGTGGGAATAACGGCAATGACATTTTGTTTTAATTTAAGCAGTGCCGCTGCATAAATTGTGCCCATTACCGAGGCTGCACCGCACATGTCATACTTCATCTCGTCCATGGCATCGCCAGGCTTTAATGAAATTCCACCCGTATCAAAAGTAATGCCCTTCCCAACTAATACCGTTGGTGCTGCACTGGGTTTACCGCCAAGATAGCGCATGATAATAAATTGGGGCGGTAACTCAGACCCTTGTGTAACAGCAAGAAAAGAACCCATTCCCAAAGTTTCCATTTGCTTCCGATCTAGCACCTCTACTTTCAAAGTGGTTTTTTTAGCCAAGGCTTGGGCGGTTTGCGCTAAATAAGTGGGCGTGCAAACATTGGGGGGCAAATTACCTAAATCTTTAGCTAAATTCATGCCCTCGACCAAAGCCGTGCCCTCGGCCACTGCTATCTTCAAGGCGCTCGCTTCTTTGCCCCCACCAATAAAAATAAATGACTTCAATGGGTCGGGTGTATCTTTTACCTTAAAGCGCATCGCTGGTTGGCGCACGCCAAAGCGATAAACCTGATCTCCAGCCAATTGCATGGTCAGTCGCGCTAATTCGCCAAGCCTTTGCGGATGCGGTTTTTCCATAAAGCTAGCCATTAGCCACAGGGCGGTTTCAATTGCGCCGCCACTCAAGGCCTTAATTGCAGAACGCGCTAATTTGGCATAGCCCAGAATATCGTCACCCGATTTTTGCTGCGCGTCGCCTAAACCCACCAATAAAACTCGTTTAAGTTTGACGCCCTGCGCTAGCCAACTAGAGTCGGCCCTTAAAAGGGTCACAGTAGCCTCTTTAGCCTCTAAATCGCCAAAAGTAGACGCCCGTAAAATGGCTCCGCCAAGAAAGCTGTCGAGGACCGCTAATGGCCCTAGGTTACCTAAATTTAGGCGTTGATGGGCTTTCTTAGAGCCCCCTTTCCCAGTAGTCTGGCCCTGTAAATTGACCAAATCGGCTTTGGAATAGGCCATGACCAGGCAATCGCTATCCTGTTTTACTAGGAGCGCAAAAGCTGATTTCAGGTTTTTCGTCGCTCTAAAGTCGGCCTGGGCAAATAGTTTCGTGCTAAATTGGATTGTCATGGTGTGATGGAATAAAAGAGGTTTTATCATTATCCTCCGACACGCAATCTGATCCTTGAAACAAACCATTTAGGTCGAAAGATTTTCTCAGGCATGATATTTCAACGCTCACTCAGACGCGAGCTTAGCTTTACTACTGGCGGTGTTTTTCTGATCCTCGTTACGATCATGATTACGACCTTAGTCATTCGTATTCTTGGCTTTGCGGCTAATGGCAAAGTCAATCCTGAAGATGCTTTGGTGTTAATTGCGCTTGCCACTCTCGGTTACACCGCAGTTTTACTCACTGTCTCTTTATTTGTTGCGGTCTTAATCGTGTTGGTGCGCTGGTATAAAGATTCAGAAATGATTGTGTGGTTTTCTAGCGGCTTAAGCATTATGAGTTTAATTCGCCCCATACTCAGCTTTGCCCTCCCCCTAATTGTCATTATTGGGGCCCTAGCAATTTTTGTCTGGCCGTGGGCTAATCGAGAATCTTCTGTCATTAGTCAGCGGTTTCAACAACGTGATGATGTCTCAATGGTAACTGCGGGTCAATTTCGAGAATCAGCTAAAGCTGAGCGCGTTTTCTTTATCGAGCAAATTGATGTCGATAAAAATATCATCAAAAATATCTTCGTTGCCGATACTCGCAATCAGCGCCTTAGTATTGCGGTTGCTGAATCGGGCTATCTAGAGAACTCGCCCAATGGAGAAAAAACCGTCGTCCTTCAAAATGGGCGCCGCTATGATGGCCAGCCAACTCAACCTAATTTTCGCATTCTTGAATTTGCGGAGTACCGTACCAAAATACGGAGTAAAGAAATCAAAGCTCCACCTCCGCGGGATCGAGAAAAAGACCTGTTTGAATTACTCGCTACCCCTACCAATCAAAATAAAGGTGAGATCTTATGGCGCCTAGGCTTGCCATTGATGGCTTTAGGATTAGTACTTATTGCCATACCACTGGCTTATGTCAATCCCCGCTTAGGCAATTACACTGCGTTATTTTATGCCGTGTTAATTTATTTAATTTATAGCAATCTATTAAACTTGGCGCAAAATTTTGTAGCTCAAGGCAAATTAAATTTTTTCATGGCCATTTGGCCAATTCACTTTATTGCTCTAGTCATTGCGCTAATACTGATACGCAATCGTGTTAACCCCTCTATTGCGTGGTGGCGTAGACAATTACCTGCGCTGTTTGGTCGGCAATGAAATTAATTTTCCCTTATATTTACGAGCGTTACTTTGCTAAGCAAATCTATGTGGCCTTTGGCTTTATTTTATTTGCCTTAGTAGCTCTATTTTTATTTTTTGATATCTTGGGCGAGTTAAGCTCAGTGAATTCAAAATATACCCTCCCCATCGCTTTACTTCATGTGCTCTTAAAAGCCCCGAATCGGATGATTGAAATTATTCCAATTGCCGGACTCATTGGTAGCATTTATGTATTTGCAATGATGGCCAGTCAATCTGAATTCACCATTTTTCGCATGGCAGGCTTAGATGTAAAACGGGGTCTCATAACCTTAGCAAAAATTTCCTTACCTTTAGTTATTTTCACCTTAGTCGTTAGTGAATGGCTGGGGCCTTACAGTGAGTCGGTTTCCGATCAAATTCGCTCGCGCGCACTAGGAGCCAATTTTGAATCTCAGTTTCGCTCTGGGGTATGGGTGAAAGACCGCTTACGCGATGAAGATGGTTCTGGTCCCATTCGCCCGGGTATTCGTTATGTAAATGTGGGAGAAATTAAAAACGATAATGAAATTCGAAATATTCGCATGTACGAGTTTGACGTCAACTATCACCTTTTATCGATTCGCAATGCCCTCTCAGGCCGCTTCGACAGCGCTGGTATTTGGGATTTAAATCAAGTTACCGAAACTCGCTTTAAAGAGGCCAAAAATAAAGACCCGCTTGATGCTGTTTATTCCGCCACAACCAAAACGTATCCCACCTTAAAGCTGATGTCTGAAGTCACTCCGCAGATACTCGAGGTGCTGTTACTCAACCCCGAGAAAATGTCAATTCAAAGCTTAGGCCGCTTTATTGATCACCTAAATGAAAATAAACAAGATGCTCAGCGCCACTCAATTGCATTTTGGAAAAAATTAGTTTACCCCTTCATCATTTTTGTCATGCTCGCTTTAGCACTGCCCTTTGCTTATTTACGAGTGCGCTCGGGTAGCGTCGGTATTAAAGTATTTGGCGGCATCATGCTCGGTATGAGTTTCCAGCTTTTTAATTCGCTGTTTTCCAATGTGGGTTTATTAGGCTCATGGCCCGCCATACTAACGGCAGTTATACCGCCACTCATTTACTTTGGGCTGGCTCTGTTTGCCCTGCAGCGGGTATCTCGTTCATAGCATCCTTTTATTACCCTACTTCATTTAGAATGAAGGTTTAAGACCATAAGTTGTATATAGGCTAAGGGTTAGGCAAGACCAACGATGAACTTGCATCAATTTCGCTTTGTCCGTGAGGCAGTAAGGCAAAACTTTAACCTAACTACTGCTGCCAAAGTACTCTTTACTTCACAACCAGGCGTATCCAAAGCGATCATTGAACTCGAAGATGAGTTAGGGGTAGAAATTTTTCGTCGTCATGGTAAGCGGATACGCTCCTTAACCGAACCAGGTAAACGCATCCTTGCTTCAATTGAGCATATTCTTGACGAAGTTGAAACCCTTAAACGCGTTGGCCAAGATTTTGCTAGTCAAGACCAAGGTAATTTTGTCATTGCCACCACGCATACTCAAGCGCGCTATGCCTTACCTAAAGTATTAAGCGAATTTACGAAACGTTTTCCTAAGGTACGCGTTAGTTTGCAGCAAGGTAATCCTAGTCAAATTGCTGAGATGCTAATCCACGATCGTGCCGACATTGCCATTGCAACCGAGGGTATTGCCAATACACCTGGCATCTTAGCGCTGCCAGGTTTTCAATGGCAACATGTCTTAATCGTACCGCTAAGTCACCCACTTTTAAATGCAACTGTAATTACGCTCGATGATTTATGCAAATACCCCTTAATTACTTACGACAAAGCATTTTCTGGTCGCGCCAAAATCGATGCAGCTTTTGCTTCGCGGAATTTACAGCCCGATATTATTCTGGAAGCCATTGATGCAGACGTCATTAAAACGTATGTAGAAACGGGTATGGGAATTGGCATTATGGCGGGTGTAGCTTACGACTCTGAGCGCGATCGCAATTTAAAAGCCCTTGCGGTTGGCCATCTCTTTGGGAATAATGTGACCCATTTAGGGGTTAAGCAAGGTGCTTATTTACGCTCATTCATCTACACCTTCATTGAGTTATTTTCCCCAACCTTAACGAAAAAAATTGTTGAACAAGCAATGTCGAGTACCGCAGAAAATTATCAAATTTAAGTGGAACTCTAGGCGCAATCGAAACACTAAGGGGCTCTGATTGGCCTACTTGGCAGTTAGATGAGATCTTAACGCCTTAAAATCTGCCAAGCTCCGGAAAGGAATGCAAAAGCTTAGTGCACGCCTCTTGAATGTAAGGTTTAAGGAACTCAGTAGCCCACTCGGGACCTACCCTTTCGAAATTATGCGTACCCATCGGAAATTGTTTGGTGATTTTGAGCCAATGATCTGGATAAGTCTCACAAGAAAAGCGAGCGCCAATATCCGCAGGGCAGGCATGAAATTGGGAATCGATTGACCCCCAATATCCAAAGAAGACATCCTCCATGAAATAGCTTCTCGAGATATGACCCTGAGTGCGGTGGAGCAAATCAATGGTCTTGGAGATATTTCTTAAAGAGAATCCACCGTTACCGACATAAAAGCGTTGGGTACTAAGGGGGATAGGAAAGCGATTAAATAAAAAGCTTAGTTTTGGATAACCCACTCGCCAAGGCGCTCCATAATAGTCATACCCTAGCTCACAAAATTCTTGAACGTGATTGCTAAAGACAAAAGCATCGAGTTGGTAGACCAGCATCCATTGATAACGAGCGGCAAAGGTTTCATAAAAACTAGGTTCTAACATGAAGTTGTTATAAATTTGAACGCTTAAAAAGTGCTCAGGCGCAAACCGCGCTATTTTAATCTCTGGCCATAGTGCTTCATAAGCCCCAATATCAAGTCCTTCTGGACACATCAGAGTGACATTTTGAATTTGGAGCTCACGCAGCTGCATAAAAGAGAATGCCTCACTTTTTGAAGGCGTTACTTTATAAACTGGGACGATTGTTAGGTAGGCTGGGGGATTCATGAGGCCCATGAATGATAAATGAGTAAATTTGTATATTCTTCACCTAAGCTCATAGCACCTAAGATGAAACTCTAAGGAAACTGCGTAGCCTTAAGATATGGGGATAATGCTATTAACTTGGTGCCTCGGGTCGGACTCGAACCGACACGCCTTGCGGCACCGGATTTTGAGTCCGGCACGTCTACCAATTCCATCACCGAGGCTGGTGAAAACGCTTTAGAGGCTAGAGTTTAACAAACTAAGGTATCAAAATCGTCGATCCTGTAGTCTTGCGCCCTTCTAAATCAGTATGGGCTTGAGCCACATCAGCCAAACGGTACTTTTGATTGATTTCAATTTTGACTTTGCCACTTTGTACCATATTAAATAGTTCAGCAGCCATAGGTTCAAGCAAACTACGGTTCAAAACATAAGTTGACACCGTCGGACGAGTCACTTTTAACGAACCCTTACCAGCCAAGATACTCAAATCAAGCAAGGGAGGCGAGCCCGATGCACCGCCAAAAGAAACTGCCAAGCCCAAGGGTGAAATACAGTCGAGTGTTTGCATAAACGTATCTTTACCAACTGAATCGTACGCTACTGGTACGCCTTTACCGCCGGTAATTTCTTGCACACGTTTGACAAAATTTTCTTCACGATACAAGATAATGTGATCGCAACCGTACGATTTGGCCAGCTCAGCTTTTTCCTTGCTACCAACTGTACCAATGACCGTAGCACCAATCGCCTTTAACCACTGACAGGCAATTAAACCAACTCCGCCAGCAATAGCATGAAACAAAACGGTGTCGCCCTTTTGCACTTTATAAGTACTAGTTAATAAATAGGCTACCGTTAAACCTTGCAACATCATCGCTGCGCCAGTTTCAAACGAAATAGCATCGGGTAATTTAACTAAGATATCGGCGGGCATTACTCGGGCCGCGGCATAAGCACCTGTGGGTCGTCCAGCATATGCCACTCGATCGCCAACTTTGACATGGGTTACGCCGGCGCCTACTTTTTCAATTACGCCAGCCCCTTCCATACCTAAGCCAGCAGGCAGAGGTTGCGGGTAATAACCCATCCGAAAATACACATCGATGTAATTCAAGCCGCAGGCATGCTGACGAATTAATACTTCTCCAGGTCCAGGCTCACCTAATTCCACATCAACATATTTCATTACTTCAGGTCCACCTGCTTCGTCTACACGTATTGCCTTTACCATTTCTTTTGCCATGCTATTACCCACTTTTCTTCATTGATGTCGCGTTTAATTACCGAGGATTATGGCTGTAAGCCAAAAGCCTGCGTTTCTTGCTTTTATTCTATTCCAGCTGAAATACGCCGTAGGAACTGTAAAATACCCTAAAAAGGATACTTCTGCATGGCAGGTCACTCAAAATGGGCCAATATTCAACACCGCAAGGGTCGTCAAGACGAAAAGCGCGGCAAGATTTGGACCAAACTAATTCGCGAGATTACCGTTGCCGCCAAACTTGGTGGGGGTGATGTCGCTACGAACCCACGTTTACGGCTAGCGATAGATAAAGCCAAAGACTCCAATATGCCCAATGACAATGTTCAGCGGGCAGTGCAACGTGGCACTGGCTCGCTTGAGGGCGTGAACTATGAAGAAATTCGCTATGAAGGCTACGGCATTAATGGCGCCGCTATTATTGTTGACTGCCTCACTGATAACCGCACTCGTACTGTAGCGGAAGTGCGCCATGCCTTTACTAAAAATGGCGGCAATATGGGGGCCGAAGGTTCGGTGGCTTTTTTATTTCGGCATTGCGGTCAGCTTTTATTTGCCCCAGGTACGAATGAGGATCAGTTAATGGAAGTGGCTTTAGAGGCTGGCGCCGATGATGTGATTAGTCATGAGGATGGTGCCCTTGAAGTAATCAGCTCGGTGGCGCTTTTTTCCAAGATCCAAGAGGCCTTGCAAAAAGCCAATTTCAAGGCTGAATTAGCGGCTGTTAGCATGCGCCCCGAAACCGATATCAGCCTCACCAGCGATCAGCTTGAAGCGATGCAAAAATTACTCGATGCACTTGAAAATTTGGACGACGTGCAAGCCGTTTATACAAACACTGAACTATGAAATCCTACGCATGAAATTATTACTCATTGGTTCAGGTGGTCGCGAGCATGCTTTAGCCTGGAAAATGGCGCAATCACCACTGGTTCAAAAAGTCTTTATTGCCCCTGGAAATGGCGGCACTGCGCTGGCCACTCAAAAACAAGCTGGCATTGAAAATCTTGCCATTAGCGATTTCCAAGCGTTGGCTGATTTTGTCAAACGTGAAAATATCGCCTTTACCGTCGTGGGACCAGAAGCACCGCTAGCTGCTGGCATCGTCGATCTCTTTCGGCAACAGGGTTTGCGTATTTTTGGCCCTAGCCAACTCGCTGCTCAACTTGAATCCTCGAAAGATTTTTCAAAAGCCTTCATGAAGCGCCACGGCATTCCGACCGCCGACTACCAAACTTTTAGCGATCTAGCTGCTGCGCATGCTTATCTAGACGCTAAAGGCGCCCCCATTGTGATCAAAGCCGATGGTCTTGCAGCAGGTAAAGGCGTAGTGGTAGCAATGACCCTTCCCGAAGCACATGCAGCAGTCGAAATGATGTTGGCCGATAACCAATTTGGTAATGCCGGTGCGCGCGTCATTATTGAAGAATTTTTAAGGGGTGAAGAAGCGAGTTTTATTGTGCTGGTTGATGGAAAAAATATGCTTGCTTTAGCGACGAGCCAAGATCACAAAAGATTGCTGGATGGTGATCAAGGTCCCAATACAGGTGGCATGGGGGCTTACTCGCCTGCGCCCGTTGTCACTCCAAAAATTCACGCGCGCATCATGCGTGAAGTGATCATGCCAACCGTTAAAGGCATGGCTGATGATGGCATACCTTATACCGGTTTTTTATATGCAGGTGTGATGATTAGCCCCAACGGGCAAATTAAAAATTTAGAATTCAACTGCCGAATGGGCGACCCAGAAACCCAACCCATTATGGCGCGCTTACGTAGCGACTTAGTGCCGGCATTAGATAAAGCCATCGACGGCAAATTAAACGAAGTGGAATTTGAGTGGGATCGGCGCACCGCCCTAGGGGTTGTTTTAGCAGCGCATAACTATCCCAATACACCGCGCGGCGGCGATACTATTACTGGGATTCCCGCTGACTCTGCAGAGCATATTACCTTTCACGCCGGTACCAAGCTTAACGGTAATACCCTTCTTACTGCTGGCGGACGCGTCTTGTGCGTCGTGGGTCTCGCTGATTCAGTACGGGCAGCACAAAGCAAAGCATACGCAGCCATCGACAAGATTCACTTTGATGGCATGCAATATCGCCATGACATTGGTTATCACGCCATTAAATCAATATGACCACCACCACAATCGATATCGCCCTTATTAAAGACTATTTTTTAGGCCTACAAAATCGCATTACCTCAGCGCTGAGCGAATTAGACGGCAAAGCATTTATCGTAGATGAATGGCAGAAGCCTCCAGATAGCAAACTGAGGGGTTCGGGCCGCACTTGTATTTTAGAAAATGGTAATGTGCTTGAAAAAGGTGGGGTTGGTTTTTCTCATGTGCATGGTGACCAAATGCCTGGTGCCGCCAGCCAAAATCGTCCTGAGGTTGCAGGTCGCGGCTTTGAGGCAATGGGCGTGTCATTAGTATTTCATCCGCATAATCCGAAAGCGCCGACTACCCATATGAATGTGCGCTGCTTTATTGCTCAAGCACCTAATCAAGAACCTATTTGGTGGTTTGGCGGGGGATTTGATTTAACCCCCTACTATGGCTATGACGAAGACTGCCGTCATTTTCACCAAACCGCTAAAGATGCCCTAGATCCTTTTGGTGCTGATTTACACCACCGCTTTAAGCAATGGTGTGATGATTATTTCTACCTTAAGCACCGCGAAGAGCCACGCGGCATTGGTGGTATATTTTTTGATGACTTTAATGAGCTGGGTTTTGACAAGAGCTTTGCAATGATGCGTGCAGTCGGCGATGCCTTTATCAACGCTTATTTACCGATCCTGCAACGCCGCTATCAAGAGCCCTATTCTCCCGAAGAAAAAGATTTTCAAGAATATCGCCGTGGTCGTTATGTTGAATACAATCTCATTTTTGATCGCGGCACTATTTTCGGTTTGCAATCAGGTGGGCGTTCAGAATCGATTTTGATGTCACTGCCGCCCATTGTTAAATGGCGCTATAACTGGCACCCTACGCCCAATACTCCCGAAGCAAAGCTCTACGACTATTATCTACAACCGCGTAATTGGTTGGCTTAATTTATGTCATCAGAAAAAAATGGTCGCTTGCAGCAAGTTATTGGTATTTTGGGTGGCACCTTTGATCCGCCACATTGGGGTCATCTCGAGCTAGCCAAATATTTTTGCGCACAATTTAATCTCGATGAACTCATTTTGATACCAAGTGGTCAACCTTGGCAAAAAAGTGTGCAAATTACCCCAGCACCTATCCGACTACAATTAGCCGAGGCAGCAGCGCTTACTTTAAGGGCAGAGTTAGCAACCAAGCAAATCAACACTGTAATTACTGTCGACCCAATGGAAATTGAACGTGGCGGGCCTAGCTATACGATCGATACCGTGCAAGCCCTACGCCATGTGCTTGGTAACGAGCTTAGTATTATTTGGTTGATGGGAGCTGATAGCTTGATGCAATTACCCACTTGGCACGATTGGCAAGGATTGCTGCATTATGTACATTTAGCTGTTGCTAGTCGGCCTGGCCATCCCTATGAACTCGAACGAAATCCCGCATTAGCTGAGTTTGTCAAAGCACATGAAGCGCATTCAGCTTCTGAGTTAGAAAAGCTGCCTAAAGGAAAAATTCTTCTCGACGATCAATTTGCAGTCGATTTATCCTCTTCTGTCCTGCGTCAGAAAATCACTGAGCCCGATTTATCCTCTGGGTTGCCAAAAAATATCAGTGACTTAATCAGGCAATTAGGCCTATATCAAAGCAAATAACAATAAACACCGATAATGCAATACCGACTATCTTCACCTGACTTAAGAGCCCATGGAACTGCGTAAACTACAACGTATCATTATTGATGCCCTAGAAGATGTAAAAGCCCAAGATATTCGCGTCTTCGATACTAGTGGCCTTAGCGATCTCTTCGACCGCGTGGTTATTGCTACTGGTGCGAGTAATCGGCAAACCCGCTCCCTAGCGTTATCCGTGCAGGAGGAGGTTGAAGCCAATGGCGGTGAAGTCATTTCTATTGAAGGATTGGAAACTGGCGAGTGGGTCTTAGTCGATTGTGGCGATGTCATCGTCCATATTTTGCAACCCATGCTACGGGCATACTATCAACTAGAGGGTATGTGGGGCGCCAAGCCTGTGCGGGTGAAGCTGGCCACTACTAAAAAATTAGTTAAGGCTAGCGAGTAAGTCGAGTTACTGTAAACAGACTTCATTCAGATGCACCTCACTATTATTTCGGTAGGACATAAGATGCCCGCATGGGTTACAGCGGCCACCAACGATTACATCAAGCGTATGCCTGCCGATTGCAGTATTGCTATTAAAGAACTGAAGCCGGCGCTAAATTCTGCTAAAGACGCAATCCAGATTGAGGCAGCAATTCCTAAAGGCGCCCATGTCATTGCCTTAGATGAACGTGGCCAAGATATTAGTACCCAAGACTTGGCTAATCATTTGGCGCAATGGCGCCAAGATGGTATTAACATCACTTTTCTCATTGGTGGCGCTGATGGTTTAGACCCAAGCTTAAAATCGCGGGCTAATGCGCTCTGGAAGTTATCTAGTCTTACTTTGCCGCATGCTTTCGTCCGCGTTTTACTCAGCGAACAACTGTACCGGGCCTGGACTATTCTGCAAGGCCATCCCTACCACCGCGAATAATCATGTTTGCTTTTATTTATCTTGCTTCGCAAAGTCCTCGCCGTCAAGAGTTGCTCACTCAATTGGGAGTTCGCTTTGTACCGCTATTAGCATCAAGCAATGAAAATGTTGAGGCTTTAGAAATCCCCTTGCCCCATGAAACTGCATATGCATATGTTGAACGAGTTACCCAAGCCAAAATCAGAGCCGCCCAATTACGCTGGCAAAGCCGTGTGCACCAGGGTGAAAATCTACCGTGGGCGCCGATTCTTTGTGCTGATACTACGGTGAGTCATGATGCAGTAGAAATTATTGGTAAGCCCCAAGATACCTATGACGCTCAACGCATTTTAGAAATGCTAAGCGGCAAAGAGCATCGGGTGCTCACTGCAGTTTGCGTCTTAGCTGCACCAGATCAAGCCCCTAACTGTCTCATACAAACTTCGCAGGTACGTTTTGCCAAGCTCGATAAAGCCACCATTGATGCTTATATTGCCAGTGGTGAACCCTTTGGCAAAGCGGGTGCCTATGGGATTCAAGGCCTCGGCGGCGCCCTCATTGAATCGCTGGCTGGCAGTTATAGCGGTATCATGGGTCTACCCCTTTATGAAACTGCTCAGCTACTGACTCAAGCTAAAGTTAGCTTTGCCCTCAATTACACCAACACTAATTAGCATGAATGAAGAAATCCTCATAAATATCACTCCCCAAGAGACGCGGGTAGCGATTATTCAAAATGCTGCTGTACAAGAACTACGTATTGAGCGCACCCGCCAACGTGGCATTGTCGGTAATATTTATCTCGCTAAAGTTGCTCGTGTCTTGCCTGGCATGCAATCGGCCTTTATCGATATCGGTCTAGAGCGCACTGGCTTTATGCATGTAGCCGATATCAATCAAAGTAATAACCAAACGCAAATTGAGAAACTGTTATTTGAAGGTCAAACTTTATTAGTGCAAGTCTTAAAAGACCCGCTTGGCACTAAAGGTGCGCGCCTCACCACCCAGCTCAGTATTGCTGGACGTAATTTAGTTTATTTACCAGATCTGGGGCGAGCTGATCAAACTGAACCCCATATTGGTATTTCCCAAAAAATTGATCAGCCCGAACAACGCGAAGCCATTAAGGCACGCATTAGTACGCTAATGCCAGCGAATGAAAAAGGTAGCATTATTGTGCGCACCAGCGCTTTAGATGCGAGTGATGCTGAGCTTCAATTAGATTTTCAATACCTTGCAACAACTTGGCACAACATTCATCAAGCCACCAGTCAAACTAGTGCGCCCGCTTTATTATTTCAAGATTTAAGTCTAGCTGAACGTGTCTTACGCGATTTAGCTGGAGAAACTACTACCCAAATTCGGGTCGATTCAGCTGAAAATTTTGCCAAATTAACTTTGTTTGCTACCGCCTACACGCCCAATTTAACCCATAAGTTAGTCCTCCATCGGGGTGAACGTGCGCTGTTTGATTTATTTGATGTTGACGCCGAAATTAATAAAGCCCTAGGGCGGCGAGTTGACCTTAAGTCGGGAGGCTATCTGATGTTTGATCAAACGGAGTCGATGACCACGATTGATGTTAATACGGGTAGTTTTGTCGGCGCGCGTAATCTAGACGACACGGTATATAAAACCAATTTAGAGGCTGCTCAAGCAATCGCCAGGCAACTACGCTTACGTAATTTGGGCGGCATCATTATTATAGATTTCATTGATATGGATAGTAAGGAACATCAAGACGCGGTGCTTTATGAATTGAAACGGTATTTAGAGCGTGACTATACCCGTACTACGGTGAACGATTTTTCTAGTCTGGGCTTAATCGAAATGACTCGCAAACGCACTCGGGAATCATTAGCCCACATTATGTGTGAGCCCTGCCCAATTTGTACGGGCAAGGGAGAGGTCAGAACCCCTCAAACTGTTTGTTATGAAATTTTGCGGGAAATTATTCGCGAACACCGCCAATTTAATCCTAAAGAATTTCGCATCGTTGCTGCCCCCGATGTGATTGATCTTTTTCTAGAGGAAGAAAATCAATTTTTAGCCATGCTGGGTGACTTTATTAAAAAACCGATTCGTCTACAGGCAGAAGGTAGCTTTCGCCAAGATCAGTACGATATTGTCTTAAATTAAAGTTTGCTCAAAAACTTCTCTTGCTACCTTAGGCATTAGCAAACTGCAAGCGATGTAAATTGGCGTACATGCCATTATGTGCAATGAGCTCTGCATGGGTTCCATTCTCGATGACTTTGCCATGCTCTAGAACAATGATGCGATTAGCGTGTTCAATGGTCGATAAGCGATGTGCAATCACTAAAGTAGTACGTCCACTCATTAAACGTTCAAGCGCGTCTTGTACTTGACGCTCGGATTCAGAATCTAATGCGGAAGTCGCCTCATCCAAAATCAAAATGGGGGCATTTTTATAAATCGCCCGAGCAATCGCTAAGCGTTGGCGCTGGCCACCAGATAAACGATTGCCATTATCACCAATCAAACTATCAATCCCTTCGGGCAGTTCACGGATTAATGCTGACAGATTGGCTGCCTCCAGAGCCTCAATAACCCGACCCCGATCAATTCCGCCTGTAGCGGCAGAACCATAAGCTACATTTGCGGCAATCGAGTCATTAAATAAAACCACGTCTTGACTAACAAAGGCAATTTGGCGTCGTAAATCAGTCAACAAGAGTTCTTCTAAGGGAATGCCATCGAGGGTAATAGACCCTTGCGTAGGACTAAAGAAGCGTGGCAATAAATTAACTAGCGTCGACTTACCTCCGCCTGAAGGCCCAACAAAAGCCACAATTTCACCAGGCTGAATATGAAAATCCACTTGCTTTAAGGCGTCTTGACGCCCCTCTTCCTGCTCATAAGAAAACGAAACATGACTAAATTGAATTTCACCGCGGGCTTTATTTAGCGGTGTAGCCCCAAGCTGTCGAGAGTCGTCCTCCTCGATCGTCTGATCGATTAGAGCAAAAATCATTTCCGCTGCAGTCAGTCCGCGTTGCAAAGGTTGGTTAATATCAGCCAAATGCTTTAAAGGTGAAATGACTAACATCATTGCGGTGATAAAAGCGGCAAAGCCACCAACCGTGACCCCCTCCGTTGCCGATTGCATTAAAGCCACTACCAAAACAACTGATAAAGCCATCGAGGCGATCAGTTGGGTAATGGGTTGATTTAAACCACCCGCAATTGCCGACTTCAAACCAAACTCGCGCAAGCGATTGGCCTTTTCCATAAAGCGTTGCATTTCATAATCTTCACCGCCATGCACTTTAATAATTTTGTGACCACCAGCTGTTTCTTCGACGATATAAGCCAAATCACTTGTTAAGGTTTGCTGCTGGCGATTTAAGGAGCGCAGTCGACGATTAATGCGCCCCATGATAAAAGCAATAATGGGAAAAATAATGAGTACTAACAAGGTCAGTTGCCAATTGAGATAAATCAAATAGGCAATTAGCCCCACCACGGTTAACGAATCTCTAACCAAACTGATCAGCATGCCGCCCATAATAGACAGGACATTATTCACTTCAAAAACTACTGCATTAATTAAGCTCGAGGCCGAGTTTTTTTGGAAAAAATCGGTTTTGGCCCGTAAAAGGCGATTAAACATTTGCTCACGCAATTTGAGCAAAACCTCAGTAATGACTCTGGTTAAGAGGTAATTGGAAAAAAACTGGGCAAAACTGCGAATAATGGCTAAACCCACTAAAAAGGCCGGAACTTGCCATAATTTGTCGTTCAACTGTCCTGTAAAGCCCCGGTCCAATAAGGGCTTCATCAGAGCTGGAATGGCAGTTTCTGACCCTGCAACCAAGGCCATAGAGAGAATCGCCCCTACAATAAGGGCTGCATGGGGCCGTAAATATTGAACTAAACGGGTCAGGGCTACACGGTCTTCAGCATTCATATAATGAATTATGCCCACCTTATCAGTCATACTCATAACTCGCAATGAAGAAGCCAATTTGGCCGACTGCCTAAACTCCCTTGGAGATTTAGCCACGCAGATCGTGGTAGTCGATACAAATAGCGTAGATCAGACCCTAAAAATTGCCACAGAGTTTGGTGCAACCATCGCCCAACCCGCCGATTGGCCAGGCTTTGGCCCCCAAAAAAACCGGGCTCTTGAGCTTGCGAATAGCGAGTGGGTTTTATCCCTTGATGCCGATGAGCGCCTCACCCCAGAACTGCGAGCTGAAATTCAGCAGGCTATCGAGCACCCCCTTGGCCAAACCTGTTTCGCCATTCCGCGCTCGTCTTGGTATTGTGGTCGCTTTATGCGTCATTCGGGCTGGACTCCAGACTATGTCAATCGCTTATTTTTACGCGGTACTGCGCGCTTTTCAAATGACCTAGTCCATGAGCAGTTAATGAGCAGCGCAACCCATGGCAAACCTATTGGCAAATTGAAGCAGCCGATGCTGCACTACAGCTTTATGAATGCAGCACAGGTGCAACAAAAAATGCAGCGCTATGCCACCGCTGCAGCTGAACAGGCTTTTGCCCGAGGTAAAAAAAGTTCTCCACTTAAAGCAATCACACATGGCGCATGGACTTTCATCCGTACTTATATTTTGCAAGCTGGTTTTCTCGATGGCTCGCAAGGCTTTAGTCTAGCCATTTCGAATATGCAAGGCACCTACTACCGCTATATCAAATTATGGCGCCTCAATCAACAACAAGCAGTTGCCAAGGAAACACCGCAGGCATGATCTCCATTTTATTGGCAACCTATAACTGGCCTAAAGCCTTGGCGCTTTGCCTCGATTCTTTGCGCACGCAAACCGATCTTGATT
The DNA here is from genome assembly GCF_021395195.1 of Polynucleobacter sp. IMCC 29146. Classification (NCBI taxonomy): domain Bacteria; kingdom Pseudomonadati; phylum Pseudomonadota; class Betaproteobacteria; order Burkholderiales; family Burkholderiaceae; genus Polynucleobacter; species Polynucleobacter sp. IMCC 29146. The sequence continues at coordinate 112,402 of NZ_JAJVCR010000006.1, forward strand.
TTGAAATTATTATTGCTGATGATGGTTCAGAAGGCAGCACACGAGCAATTATTGATGCGGCAAAAAAACAATTTCCAGTGGCCATTACGCATCTGTGGCAAGCTGATATTGGCTTTCGCAAAACCCAAATACTAAATCAAGCAATTCAGGCTGCCAGTGGCGACTATTTTATTTTTCTCGACGGCGATTGCATTGTGCAACCCGATTTTGTCGCTCGCCATCGTCAGCTTGCTCAAGCAGGATATTTAGTGACTGGTAGTCGCATCTTGGTTAACGATCAATTAACCCAACGCATTTTGCAGTGGCCGCAATGGGATTTTTCCCAATTTTTAGCGCATAGCTTTGTCTACCGCTTATGCCACGGAATTAACAAGTATTTACCTTTGCATCTGAAATTCGCCGATGGCACTTGGCGACATTACCGCCAATTTGTCTGGCGCCGCATCAAGGGTTGCAATATGGCCTGCTGGCGGAGCGATGCGTTAGCCATTCAGGGTTTTGATGAAAGCATGACGGGTTGGGGTCACGAGGATGCTGATTTTGTCTTTCGTTTACAAAAAAATGGGGTGATCCGTAAATCTGGCTCATGGTCAACTGAGGTGCTGCATTTATTTCATCGCATTCATGATCAAGCCAATGCTGCCGAAAATGCCGCGCATGTGCGCGCGCAAATTATGGCGAAAGCGGTCGTTGATTTGAAACCACCCAAACGCGTGCTGTTCATCGCTACCCGCCAAATTGGAGATGTTTTGGTCACCACCCCCCTCATTCGACAAGCACGCGAATTATGGCCAAAAGCAGAATTTCACTTTCTTGGATATCGCGGCAAATTGGATATGCTCAAAGGGAATGCAGACATTCAAGAATGGATTGAAACCGCTGATCGGCCTAATTTTAGGGAATATCTCAGCCTCTTTAAGCGTCTCTTTCAACGCTATGATTTAGCCTTAGTGACCCAGCCCAGCGATCGCGCTTATTTCTATAGTCTGATAGCAGCTCCACGACGCGTCGGTGTCGTAGCCAACCATCCGCAAGGCGAGATCACCCAAAAATCAACTAGTTTAAAAAATGCGTGGAAAAAATGGATTAGTCTGCAAAACATTGAGGTTGATTATTTTCATCAGCATGTCGTCATTGAAAAAATGCGCTTACTAGAGCCCTTTGTAAGTAATGCCACTTTGTTTGCCAATCCTATTGCAGTTATTCCACCCTCACCAGCAGATCTCAACCCAGCATTTGTAGCGCAAATTGCTGAAGGACTGCGCACTAATAAATTAGCGATACTGCATACCGGTCCACTAATGGCCTACAAACGTTGGCCTCTAACGTATTGGCAAATTTTAGTGGTCTATTTAGTAAAGCAAGGTTGGCAAGTCGTATTAAGCGCATCATCTGCACCCCAAGATTTAGAATTAAATGAGGCTTTAATATCTCTGTTAGATCCCAGCATACGAGCTCATGTAGTCGATACCAAAGGTGCTTTATCGATTCCCCAAATGGGTAGTTTATTGCGGCAAGCAAAACTGTATGTTGGTATTGATACGTCAATTACCCATTTAGCCGCTGCCTGCGGTACCACTACGATTGCTCTTTTTGGGCCTACCCCACCGAGTAATTTTGGTCCATGGCCGAATGGTTTTATCGGCACGACGCCCTATGCGCTACGGGCCCGCAGTCAAACTGTGGCAAACGTGACTATTTTGCAAGGGCCTGGAGAGTGTGTGCCCTGCCGTAAAGCAGGTTGCGATGATCGCGCCGATAGCCGCAGCGAATGTCTCGACCTCTTGGAGCCAAGTGAAGTCATTAGTGCAATCGAAGCAAGTTACTGATACTGTACAACTACTGCATTGGCTTGCTTAGCAGCAAATAACTGATGCAAGCTATGCAAACATGCATCATCGGGATATAAACGCAATTCATCAGGAAATTGCATTAAGCATGCACCCCCTTGTGCAGTAACTGCTGCAGTCAAGGGTAAGCCACGCACCATATCATTGCTGGGTTTCACCCGATTAGCAATTAAGTAGGGGTCCATTTGGCTGCGTAACATTTTTAAGTCGAGGCCCGCATCAATGCAAACATGAACATTACGGGCAAAGCGTAAACGGGCGCCAGCAATATCCATTACTTGCTCCGCGACAATCCGCATTCCGCCAGAAAATTTATCTGGCATCACATTGACTTTGGCAATAAGTAACTCATCCTCCTTGAGCCAAGGTCGATTGGGTTCATACACTTCGCTGTATAAAGTGACCTCAAGCGCTGCGGTCCCATCATCAATCGTCGCAATCATCATGCGGCCACGTTGCCCAGTTAGCATTCGCGCCGAAGTAATAATGCCAGCCACCAATTGATCCTTACCTTCGGTAATTTTACGCAAAGGTTGCCGCACAAAGTGCTCAACCTCGAGCCGATAGGCATCAAAAAGATGACCAGTGAGACATAAGCCCAAGGCAGTTTTTTCTTCTTGGAGGCGTTTCTTTTCAGGCCATACTGGCTCACGCACTAACTCTGGTAAATGGCGATCACCATCATCTACCGAATCGAATAGGCTCACCTGATGAATCGATGCCTCAGCCTGTTCAGCCGCCTCAATTGCCCGTGCTAATGATGCTAGAAGGGTGGCCCGAATATCGTACCGTTTTGCTCCCGAGTTTTGCTCTACAGGATATAAAACATCAAAAGCGCCCGCGCGCAGTAAAGCTTCAATCGCGCGCCGATTTACTTGGCGCCGATCAATGCGAGCACAAAAATCAAACAGGTCTTTAAAGGGGCCACCGTTTTCCCGCACCTTCACTAAAGCTGCAATAGCTGCTTCACCGGTACCCCGCACAGCCCCTAGGCCATAGCGAATTTGATGCAGCGGTAAGTCAATAGCGTCTTCAGCCAAGCGCAGAGGGGTAAATTCATACGTTCCGGTATTGATGTTCGGTGGCAAAACAGTAATTCGATTCTGCAAGCAATCGTCATACAAAATTTTGACTTTGTCTGTATCGTCCATCGCTAACGATAAGTTGGCAGCCATAAATTCAGCGGGATAATACGCTTTAAGCCAAGCAGTTTGATAAGCTAATAAGGCATAGGCTGCCGCATGGGATTTATTAAATCCGTAGCCAGCAAAACGCTCCATCAAATCATAAATTTCGTGCGCTTTACTCTCACTAATGCCGCCCTGCTTTGCACCATCGCTAAAAATTTTACGGTGCTGTGCCATTTCCTCAGGCTTTTTCTTACCCATCGCCCGACGCAGTAAGTCGGCGCCACCCAAAGAATATCCGCCAATGGTTTGCGCCATTTGCATCACCTGCTCTTGGTAAACCATAATGCCGTAAGTTTCGCGTAATACTGGCTCAATCCGAGGGTCGGGATATTCGACTTTTTGTTTACCATGCTTACGACTAATGTAATCGGGAATCAGGTCCATTGGCCCTGGACGATATAAAGCAACGAGGGCGATAATATCCTCAAAGCGATCGGGCTTAGCTTCGCGCAGCATACTTTGCATGCCGCGACTTTCCAATTGGAAGACTGCAACGGTATTGGCTTTTTTCAAAATATCAAAGGGTGCAGGATCGTCAAGTACTATTTCACCAATACTCCAGTGCTTGCGGTCAGCATGCAGTGCACGAATCCAGCGTTCAGCAGCAGCCAGAATGGTGAGGGTAGTTAAGCCTAAAAAGTCAAACTTCACTAAGCCAATTGCCTCGACATCGTCTTTATCAAACTGACTAATGACCGAATTGCTATCTTGGTCTTTAGAGTCTTGTGTATATAACGGACAAAAATCAGTTAACTTACCTGGCGCAATTAAAACGCCGCCAGCATGCATCCCCACATTGCGGGTGATGCCCTCTAATTGCTGAGCTAAAGCCAATAATTGTTTAACTTCATCTTCATTTTTTTCGCGCTCGGCTAATTGCTTTTCTTCTTTTTTAGCCATTTCAATCGTGACAACCTGGCCTGGTTTATTGGGTACTAACTTCGCAATGCCGTCGACAAAGGTATAGCCTTGCTCGAGCACGCGCCCAACATCACGAATTGCTGCCCGCGCAGCCATCGTACCAAAGGTCACAATTTGGCTAACGGCATCGGCACCATACTTATCTTTTACATATTGAATGACTCGGTCACGCCCATGTTGACAAAAATCAATATCAAAGTCGGGCATGGAAACCCGTTCTGGATTTAAGAACCGTTCAAAAAGTAAGTTGTATCGCAAGGGGTCAAGATCAGTAATGCCTAATGAATAAGCTACCAAAGATCCGGCGCCTGAGCCACGCCCTGGACCAACTGGCACACCATTATTTTTCGCCCAATTAATGAAATCAGCCACAATTAAAAAATAGCCTGGAAAACCCATTTGCTCAATGGTTTTGACTTCGAAAATTAAACGTTCACGATAGCGCTGCTCATGCGCTGCACGCTCTTCAGGCAGAGGAAAATTGCGCTCGAGATGGCGTACCAAACCCACTTCAGCTTGTTGCAATAAATAATCACCCAAGGTAATTCCTGGCGGGGTAGGAAACTCAGGTAAGCGCGGTTGCCCCAATACCAATGACAGATTACAGCGCTTAGCAATTTCTACCGTATTCGCTAAAGCGCTAGGTAAATCGGCAAAACGAGTAGCCATTTCAGCTTGGGTTAAAAAATACTGCTCGGTAGTAAATTTTTTCTGGCGCCGCGGGTTACCTAGTAACTCACCTTCCGCAATACAAACGCGCGCTTCGTGTGCCGTGAAATCGTCTTTTTTCATATATTGCACGGGATGCGTTGCCGCGACCGGCAAAGCCATTGCACTAGCAAGCTGGCAAGCAAGTTGCAGATGCTGCTCATCTTGGGCATGACCGGCGCGCTGAACTTCAATGTAATAAGCATCAGGAAAAATAGCTTGCCAACGTTTAGCAGCTGCTTGAGCTATGGCTTCTTGGCCATTTAAAAGCGCTTGACCCACATCCCCAAGGTGTGCGCCTGACAGGGCAATTAAACCACTAGCTAGGGTTTTACCTGCCGCTCGATCAGACGCTTTTGCAGCAGGTTCTAAAAACCATTCCGGCTGAATTTCAGCCCGCCCACGCGCTTGATTATCTAAGGAAGCACGCGTTAGGAGTTGGCATAAATTGAGATAACCCGCATGATTCTGCACCAACAATAAAAGCCGATAGGCTTGTTCGGGTTCCTGGGCATTACTAATCCACACATCACTACCGGCAATCGGCTTAATTCCTTCGGCGCGGGCTTTACTATAAAATTTGACTAAGCCAAATAAATTACTCAGGTCGGTTAAGGCAATTGCGCCCATTTGATCTTTTTGGGCTGCAGCTACTACCTCTTCAATCCGCACCACGCCATCCGTAATTGAAAATTCGGAGTGAAGGCGTAAATGAACAAATTGGGGCGCGGTCATGAGATGATTTTAGCTGTGTCTACACTTCAACCTGCCACATTTTTTGGCTCTAGCTATCGGGGGCGCTTTGCGCCTTCACCCACTGGGCCTTTGCATTTAGGCTCCCTTGCTACGGCTCTAGGAAGCTGGCTTGACGCTCGCGCCCACCAAGGAAAATGGTTGCTCAGAATTGAAGATGTCGATGGGCCACGGTCATTACCAAGGGCAACGACAACTATTCTGCATCAACTCAGTGCCTGTGGCCTGCAATGGGACGAAGAGCTCATCTACCAATCTCAACGCACTTCATACTATGAAACTGCTTTGCTGCAGCTCTTTCAAGCGGGTTTGGCCTATACCTGCACCTGCTCGCGACAGCAGATTATGAGTGCCTTAGCAGCCCAGGGTAGCCATTCTGAACGGCATGAAGAGCTCATTTATCCACGTATTTGTCGCCCAACCCAGATTCCCCACTCGCTAGCCAACTCGGAATTCTTTAATTTGGCCAGCCCAGTAGCTTGGCGTCTTGCGCTTCAAGCAGAGGAGCTCAAGCAAAGCGTAGGGGATTTTGTTTTACGGCGTGCAGATGGCTTTTTTACCTACCAAATGGCCGTAGTGGTAGATGATGCTGCCCAAAATATCACGCATATCGTGCGGGGTGCCGATTTAGCCAGCAATACGGCTCGACAAGTCTATTTACAAGGCGTTTTGGGATATCCTACCCCACACTATCTGCACTTACCCTTAGTGCTCGATCAGCGGGGGGAAAAGCTCAGCAAGCAAACCCTGGCTACTGCCATCGCCACAGAAAATCCGCAACTCACTTTGCAAGCACTGCAAGCAGCAGCAAATCATTTAGGCCTTGCTAATTTATCCAATCGCCACCATCTCACAATTGCCGAATGGTTACACGCTGCGACCCACGCTTGGCGGGAGCAGAAAATCTAAAGCGCTGAATTGCTTGTTTAGATTAGTGAGATTTTTTTCTACTGCCACCCAAGAGTGCGCCAACGAGCGGCTTAGCAGGGGTAATTCCAGCCTCATTCATCGGTTCAGCAGCAGCCTCACTACTCGCTTTAGGCGAGGCTTGATAGGGCTGATAGAAGAAAGGGTCGACGGGTTGCTTTGGCGGCGGTACCGACTTGGTGCTTCGCCCTCTAGTCAGGGCCTTAGCTGGAGCAAAGTCAGACGCTGGTAAGGGCGCGATATCCAACTGCCGTTTTAATAGCTTCTCAATATCATCAAGCAAACGCTTCTCACTAGAGTCGACTAAGGCAATCGCATCGCCTTTGCTGCCAGCTCGTCCGGTGCGGCCTATGCGATGAATAAAGTCTTCGGCACTGAAGGGTAACTCATGATTAATAACACAAGGCATATCCGGAATATCTAAGCCTCGAGCTGCCACATCGGTCGCGACTAAAGCTTCAATGACACCAGATTTAAAAGCATCTAAAGTTAAGGTGCGTTCACCTTGACTTTTGTCACCGTGCAAAGCACCGGTTTTAATGCCATCGCGCTCTAAGGCGCGAGCCAATCTTGCGCAACCTAAACGACTATTAGTAAAAATTAAATATTGCCGCGGAAAGCCCGCTTGAGTGCGCTCATGAATAATGCTCACAATAGCTGCTTGCTTATTTTCAGATGCCACTAAGTGAGCCACCTGCGTCACTGTATCAGCAGCCGCGTTTTGTCGAGCTACTTCAACAGTCACGGGATTACGCAAATAACTTTGCGCGAGCTTTTTAATTTCATGTGAAAAAGTCGCTGAAAACAACAGGGTTTGTCGTTTAACAGGAATCAAATTAATAATGCGCTGCAAATCCGGCAAGAAACCCATATCCAACATCCGGTCGGCCTCATCTAAGACGAGGATTTCTACTTGCGACAAATTTGCAGTCTTTGATCCCAAGTGATCAAGCAGGCGACCTGGTGTAGCAATTAAGATTTCGACTCCGGCACGTAAAGCCGCTACCTGAGGTTGCATATCAACCCCCCCAAAAACGACCGCAGTACGTAAATCGGTATGGCGCGAATAATTGGCGGCATTCTCTGCAACCTGATCACTGAGTTCGCGCGTGGGGGTCAATACCAAAGCCCGAATTGGGTGACGTGCTGGGGAAGCACTACTACTTGATAGGGGTAATAATTTTTGAATAATCGGCAAAATAAAAGCAGCAGTCTTACCTGTACCTGTTTGTGCTGCGCCCATCACATCTTGCCCAGTCAACACAATTGGTATAGCTTTTGCCTGAATTGGGGTGGGGGTTGTATAGCCCTGCTCAGCAATCGCCTTCAGTATGAGGGGATCTAAAGCAAAATCAGTAAAGGCTGCCACTGGGGCATTGGGAGAGTCTTCAGATCCGCCATTGGGCGGGGAATTGGCAGGGGAATTTACTTCAGGAGCAGAATTAATCAAAATACCTTATAAAATACAAAAAAGCCCTTTTAAATTAGCGGCTTACGAAAGAGCGGCAATGCCGGCTTGGGCGATGCTAGCATCCTCAGCAGATTTAACGCCAGATACGCCTACAGCCCCTATAGTAAACCCATCGACGACGATATTGATCCCACCCTCTAACATACCGCCAATATGCGGCGCCGATAAGAAGGAAATGCGTCCATTATTAATAATCTCTTCATAGACGCGACTTTCACGTTTGCCCATTGCGGCAGCACGAGCTTTCTCTTCGGCTATATAGGTTGAAACAGGGGCGCATTCATCACGACGAATTAAGCCTAAGAGATGGCCCCCGTCATCACATACGGCAATCGTTACCGCAAAATTACCAGCTGCTGCAAAAGCATCTGCCGCATTCAAAATTTTCTGCACATCAGCTTGAGTGAGATAGGGCTTTTTAGCTAGCATGGTAATTTTTTTCAAACAACAACAGGGCTCTCGGCTTCTCTTTCGATCTTATTACCGGCAGATTTTAAGAAATCTTGCGCAGCCACTACCCCACTGGCTTTGGGTTTGTAACCCATTGTTTGTAGGCCCATTTCGACGCCACTTAAGGCTGCCATGAGAGTTAAGTCGTTGCAATCGCCCAAGTGACCAATGCGAAATACACGACCCTTAACGCGACCTAAACCAGTACCTAAGGCCATATTAAAGCGCTCTAAAATATGTTTGCGCAAGGCATCGGAATCCATACCCTCCGGGGCCAAAATAGCAGTGTTTACTGGTGAATAAGCGCTTGCATCTAAGCATTGATTTTCAAGACCCCAGGCTGCCACAGCACGCCGACAAGCTTCACCTAAGCGTTGATGCCGCGCAAAAATATTATCCAAGCCCTCGGTCATCATCATATCTAAGGCCTCATGCAAACCATAAAGCAAATTGGTATTAGGCGTGGTGGGCCAAAAGCCTTGTTTATTAAATTCCATAATATCGGCCCAATCCCAATAGGCCCGAGGAATGGTCGCTTTCTTGCTAGCTTCAATGGCTTTCTGCGAAATTGCATTAAAGCCTAAACCTGGCGGCAGCATTAAGCCTTTTTGTGAACCCGCAATGGTGACATCAACGCCCCACTCGTCGTGACGGTAATCAGCAGAACCTAAACCCGAAACGGTATCGACTAATAGTAAGGCCGGATGCTTGGCGTTATCAATGGCCTTGCGCACTGCAGGAATGTTGGAAGTAATACCAGTGGCAGTTTCGTTATGAACCACGCACACTGCTTTAATTTCGTGTTTAGTATCTTGCTTTAAACGCTCTTCAATTAAGTTGGCATCAACTCCCCAACGCCAAGCAGCATCGCCAGGTTTAGAAATAATTTCAGCATTTAAGCCGAGTTTTTTTGCCAACACCATCCACAAGTGGGCAAATTGGCCAGTTTCGTAACCTAAGATTTTGTCACCAGGATTTAAGATATTCACTAAAGCGCTTTCCCAAGAGCCAGTGCCAGAGGCAGCGTAAATAATTACGGGTTGCTTGGTTTTGAAGACTTTTTTAACGTCCTCTAAGACCTTTAAAGCTAAAGCTTGGAACTCCGGGCCGCGATGGTCAATGACCTGAAAGCTAATTGCGCGCAAAATACGGGGTGGTACTGGGCTTGGGCCAGGAATATTGAGAAAATGGTGGCCCGAAGGGTGTGTGTCAAGTTTCAACATGGAGTCTCCTAAATTAAAATTATGTTTAACGCTATTGATAGCTTGCTAAATACGGTTCTTTACAGCATTTTGCCATATCTTGCCATATGCTGAGGAATTACGTATTCCCTCCTGAAATTGCGACCCGCCTACGCAAAAACGTCAAGGGCGCCTTATTGACCGATATGGCCAATCGGGGTCGATACGCTACCGATGCGTCGATTTACCAGCAATTTCCTCTGGCTGTCTTTATTCCAGAAGACGCTGAAGACCTTAAAACTGCCTTGGCAGTAGCCGCAGAATTTGCTATTCCTGTTTTGCCCCGTGGTGGTGGAACGAGTCAATGCGGCCAAACCACAGGGGCGGCGTTAGTAATCGACAATAGCCACGCCTTTCGCAATATCCTCGAAATAGACCTTAATCGAGCCGAGGCAGAGGTCGAGCCAGGACTAGTACTAGACCATCTCAACGCCAAACTCAAAGCGAGTGGTTTGTGGTTTCCAGTGGATGTTTCAACCGGTGCGCAAGCCACGATTGGCGGAATGGCCGGAAATAATTCCTGTGGCAGCCGCTCCATTGCCTACGGCAACATGGTGCATAACGTGCTTGGCATCGAAGCTTGGTTGGCGAATGGCAAGGTTGGGCAATTTGGCCCTTATGCTCAAAGCTCAGGCGTCGCTAAAGAATTGGGCATCTTTGTCAAAGGTCTGGCTGAGCAACTTCAGCCTGAAATAGAAGCCAATTGGCCCAAGGTATTACGCCGCGTAGCAGGCTACAACCTCGATGTTTTTCATCCCCAAAGTGAATTGCCCTATACCAATGACGGTAGTGTCAATTTAGCGCATTTGCTGGTGGGTAGCGAAGGTACCCTCGCCTATTTCAAGTCCCTGCGCTTAAAGCTAGCCCCTTTGCCGCAACATAAAGTGCTGGGAGTAATCAACTTCACGAGCTTTTATCGCGCGATGGAAAGTGCGCAGCACCTAGTAAAGTTAGGCCCCAGCGCAGTGGAATTAGTCGATCGCACTATGATCGATTTAGCCCGCAGCAATCCTAGCTTCAAGCAAGTAATCGAAACTGCCTTAGTCGACTCCCAAGCCGAGACCCCAGAGGCAATTTTGTTGGTTGAATTTTCAGGGGAAAGTCAGGCGCCTTTGCTAGCGCAATTAAAAAGCCTGCAAGATTTAATGGGTGACCTCGGTTTAGCCAATACCGTTGTGCCAATGATCGATCTTGGTTTGCAAAAGAATTTATGGGAAGTGCGTAAAGCCGGTCTCAATATCATGATGAGCTTAAAGGGTGATGGCAAACCCGTCAGCTTTATTGAGGATTGCGCAGTACCCCTAGAACACTTGGCGGATTACACCCAAGCCCTAACTGAAGTCTTTACTAAACATGGCTCACGCGGTACTTGGTATGCACATGCCTCCGTTGGCACATTACACGTGCGGCCAATTTTAGATATGCGCCGTGACGGAGCGCAAAAAATGCGCGCAGTAGCCGAAGAGGCTGCAGAATTAGTGCGGCGCTATAAAGGCGCGTATAGCGGTGAGCATGGCGATGGCTTGTGTCGTGGAGAATGGATTTCTTGGCAATTTGGTCCCAAAATAACAGCCGCTTTAGGCGCCATCAAAACTGCTTTTGATCCACATCATTTATTTAATCCCGGCAAGATCATTGATCCGCCCAAAATGGATGAGCAGATTCTATTTCGATATCCACCTAACTACGCCATCATTCCCCTAAAACCTGCGCTCGATTGGTCGGCCTGGGATGTGCAAAATAATCCCGTTACCGAGGCAATCTCTGCTCCAGGCACGGGTGGCGATCCAGCTCTAGGTTTAACAAAAGCCATTGAAATGTGTAATAACAATGGCCATTGCCGTAAGTTTGACGCCGAGGTGATGTGCCCAAGTTATCGGGTTACTAGGGATGAAAAACATTTGACCCGCGGGCGCGCCAACACCTTGCGCTTAGCGATGTCGGGTCAATTGGAGCAAGATGAGATTAGTTTAAGCGACCCATTAGCCAGTGATGCAGTTAAAGAAGTCATGGATTTATGCGTGAGTTGCAAAGCCTGCCGCCGCGAATGCCCCACCGGGGTTGATATGGCGAAAATGAAAATTGAATTTTTGCAGCGCTATAAAAAACGGGTCGGTCATTCCGTACGCGATTTACTGGTTGCTTATTTACCACGCTATGCCCCCGTCATCAGCGCAATACCAGGCTTGCCAGCCCTACTCAATTTACGTAATCAAATTCCTTTTATCGCCAAACTGCAACAATGGCTCACAGGAATTTCTGCAGCCCGCAGCTTGCCAGTCTGGAGCGCTAAAACATTATGGAAAAACCAAGCCATTCTGCAAAAGAAATATACGCATTCACCTGATGCCTTGCTTCAAGGTGATGGTAAAGGCGTGGTCTTATTTGCCGATACCTTTAATGCGTATTTTGAAAATGAAAATCTCCAAGCGGCAATTCGTTTACTTGAAACCGCGGGTTATCGCATTCATATTCCGCAACCCACTAAAGCAGCTCGGGCCAAGCAAGCAGGTTGCGGCAAGCAATTTTGCTGTGGACGAACTTATTTAGCTGCCGGCATGGTGGATGAAGCAAAAGAACAACTAAGCGCCCTGTTAACGCATTTACATCCCTATGCCGAGCGCGGCATTGCAATTATTGGCCTAGAGCCTTCCTGCCTATTCACCCTTAAAGATGAGGCTTTAGTCATGGGTTTTGGCGAGCAAGCGATTACCGTAAGTCAACAAGCACAGTTACTCGAAACATTTTTAGTTGCAGAATTAAAAGCAGGTCGTTGTCACTTTGATTTACAGACAGCCATAAAGCCCGTCTTAGTACATGGACATTGTCATCAAAAGGCATTTGCTGAATTGACGCCTACATTAGAGCTATTAAAACAAATTCCCAATGCCAACCCCCAACTGATTGAATCTTCTTGCTGCGGCATGGCTGGAAGTTTTGGTTATGAAGTTGAACACATTACCGTTTCAAAAAAAATGGCAGAACTTACTTTGTTACCTGCGATTCGGCAAGTACCGAATGCATGGATCGTTGCCGATGGTACGAGTTGTCGCCATCAAATTCAAGATGGTGTACAACGAGAGGCGGTGCATATTGCACGCATTCTGGCGGCCCACCTTTGATTTAGCTGGGTAATTGAGTGCAGATAAAAAAGCGGTGCCCCCTCCCCAAAGGTTGCACCGCAAAACGCCAGTGCTTAGTTTAAATGAGAATGATTATCAACTAAAAAATAGCTAGTAAAGCCCTCAATTAAATAGGCGATAAGGCACTGAAAATAAATTCTTAGCCTTCATCCAATTGCCGTAAGACCCAATCTACAACGCCTTTGGGGGTCCTAAAATCAGCTATAGATCTTGCCGCAATATGCGGGTGAACTTCAGTAATCATTTTCGCCAATGATCCGCCTGGGCCAAGCTCTAAAACTACTTTGATGCCACTATCGGATAAAGTTTGCATAGCATGTTGCCAATAAATGGGTTCAGCAATTGCTCTGGCTAAAGATTGCATCCCCACTACAAAATCTGTACAACGCGCGCCATTAATGCCCAGTAAAACTGGAGAATTGCAGGGTACGACAGTTGTTGAAAAGGAGTTTCGTAAATAGATATTCATTTCACTACTGGCTTTTACCATCAAGGGAGTATGAGAAGGAACAGAGACATCCAATAATTTTGACCAAACGCCCGAAGCTGTTAGCACCTCAGCAAGCTTCTTTAACTCATCTTTATTGCCACCAACCACAAAATGGGTATCTTCATTAATAATTGCCACATATATTAAACCACCATTTAAATGCTGATTAAGCTTGAGTAAATCTATTCCCCGAACTGCGAGCATGCCAGAATTAGGCGGAGCATATTGATCCATCAAGGATGATCTTTTGAAGGCAATCTGGGCAATCTGCTCAATTGGTAATGATGTCGCACATCCCCATGCAGAAACCTCACCTACACTATATCCAGCAAATATCATTGGAATTGGCAGGGCTTCTTTAAGAATGTTCCAATTGGCAATCGCCGAAGCCACAGCAAGTGGCTGCGATAGCGGATTTAAGCCGTGATGTGATAGCTTGCCAACTTCAGCATAAAGATTGGAACTAAAAATTGAGGAAAAAATTTCTACTACCTCTACGCCTTCGTGCTGTAACTTTGAAAAAGTTAAGGTATTTGCACTTAAATTTCCTTGGCCAGAACAGACAATTGCGAAGTTAGGGGCTAAATTAGACATCAAGGGTCAGATCAAGATAATCAATCAAAAGACAGGCCCCCAATAAGTCAGCGCATCCTCCAGGACTTAGTTTTCTTGCTATGAATTTATGGTGAATAGATACAGCATGCTGTTGCCAGTCGGGATTTAAAACGCTACCTTCGTGCAAGAAAGAAAGAGCCTCATTCCGGGCAAACAAAAGTCCATCTAATCCTCCCCGATGTAATAAATTCGTGTCTTCAGTTACTGACAGTAGTTTAAAGAAAGTATGAATGCGCGCTAATTCAAGATCTTGGGTTTGAAACAAAAGCTTCCGGTAGGCTGGTAAACCAATTTGATAGACAGTTCTAAAGCCACTCTGCGCCTCACTTAATGCCCCGCCTGTACCATGTTTTTTAAAGATTTTGAAGCCATTACTTTCAGTGCTCCGCTGATGTTTGATTAATTCCTCGCCCCAAAGCTCAGTCACAATTTCACCAAGAGATTTCAATTGAATATTATTTTTTAATTGATAGCCAGCTGCGGCAGCTAATAAACCTAAATTAAAAATAGCCCCTCTATGGGTATTGCGGCCATTAGTAGCGGCCAGCATTCTTTGCTCACTCGAGACACCCAATTCACGTAATACTTCAAACTTAAGGCCTCTAGAACCCGCTTCGGCAATTTGATAAAAATAAAAGCGCAAGGCAAAGATGCTGCTAGAAAAGTGGCTAGCTGACATATCAGAATGGCTACCAGAGTCTTCAAGGCTAACTAAGCCAGGCTTAGGAAAGGTAATTAACTCATGCCAAAGGGCTAATAAACAAGAATCTCTAATAGTTTTTTGCGCATTTGCTAGTGGGTTAAGTGATTCATGCAGGGCCTGCTTCAGAATTAATGGCCTCATTCTAGTTGCGCCCAAATTTCACTACAATTTTGCAGTGAAGGTCCGTGGTCTGACTTCACTAATATTTTGTCTGGCATGATCGATAGTTCACGCCAAGCAACAGTCTTACCATCGGGCAACTCTAATTCGCCATCTAGTCTAATGGCATATAAATTACTGCATTTAACAAGCGCAGCAAAAATATTTTCAATGTTATTTCGACCATGAGCTTGAATTAATAAATCTAAATCTGACTCCTCCTTCATACAAGTAGATTTTTGTGCATAACTCCAGAAAGCAGATCCATATACCCGAATTTCAACTTCAACTCCTTGAATTAAATGCAATAAATGGGTGGCACATAAACGATGCTGGAGAGGAAGATACTCTAGAACTGAGGATAATAAAAGGGGTTGCTCAACCTTATCAATAACTGTGTTTTTTACTAATAGATAAAGGCGCTGCTTACTTTCAGACGAACCAAACTGCAGTAAACCAAGTGGTCTTAAGTCTTTTGAGGCTAGATTAGCTTGCCCAGAAGCTCTACCTACTAGAGGCTTATTTTGCTGAATCCAAGATACTAAATAGTTTAATTTTTCACTAGATTCATCACGCTCAAAAAAAACTTCACTAGCATCCTCAGGTCGAATCCAAATCTGCCGATGTCGCCAAGGCGTTAGGTTGGCAATTTCATACATGGGCATTAATAACTAAATTAATAACTTCAAAGGCTAATTTTCTGCCGCCTCTTTCAAGACCTAGTTTTGCACGCTGATCAAGCTGCTCGCTTTGACTTAAGGCCTGCTCAATTGGAGACGATAAATCATTTGCCAAAACCGCATCTAATGCCCCGAGTGCAACGTAGTTGCTAGCTCCAGGACCAAATATGGGCGAGCTAGCACATAGCTCCTCTAGTCTTTCTAATGAAATTTGCATAATGCGCGACATTGCTGAAAGTGCCATCACGCGAATTTGTGCGCTATCTAAGGCAAATGATCTATCGGCAATCATTCCTAATGCAAGATAACCGCCACTTACAGCTTCCTTATAAACAATACTAATTAGCGTGTGACCACGCATTCGAGCAAGTTCGAAGCACATTGAAAGATGGGCCAAATAGCCCGCGTTGCCCAGTAACTCATCACGCCGTGATAAATTTTGCCCTTGCGTATCTACCAAAATAATGATCGGTCTCTGGGGATGATTTTGAATAATTTCAAGCACTTTCCCAGCTAAAGCAAAAGCCAAATCGACCCCAATGGGTGCGCTATTAATTGTGCCCAGTAATGCAACGACGCCCTTACTTGTTTTTGCTTCACCATAAATCATTTCCCCTGAAGTAACTAAATTAAAGCCCAAGGGAAATAATTGCTCACAAGCAGAATTAACATTAGTCATGATCTCTAACTCGATTTGCAATGGTAATAAAAGATTCATCATCAAGACTAGGAATTTGATCAGGATTCTGAATGCCCATTTTTGTCCAGATATCAATGGCATCTGCACAGTCACTAAATTTTTCTAATCTCTGGCCTAGGCTTTTATGCTGCCTTAATAATTCCTCCAGGCTAAGAGGAACTGGTTTGCCGAAATAATCTGCGATGGTCGCACGTATATTTTCAATTGAATCTTTTGTATAGGCCTGCGCTTCATTTTGTAAGTAGCGATGCTTACCCCCCATGGTTCTCCACACTAAGGCCTTATCGCGGGCATCAAATTCTTCAACTCCTTTTTGCGACTCAATCACCTCAGGACCCGACACAGATAAGCGACCCTGCTCAGTTATTAAAACGAAATCACAGCATCGCGCCACAATTCCAATACCGCCATACACACCATTTGATCCAGCAGAAAGCGCAATTACAACCACACCCATTGAACGCGCCTTAAATAATGCTCTTTGTATTTCAGATATAGCAATCAGTCCAGCATTGGCTTCGTGAAGACGGACTCCACCAGTATCTAAAATTAAAATAACGGCAGCAGGCTTTTCTATCGCAGCCCGTTCAAGTAAGCCGGTTAATTTTGCACCATGCACTTCTCCAACAGAGCCACCCATAAAGCCTGGCTCCTGAGCTGCACAAAATACCTTCTTCCCCTCCAATAAGCCAACCCCTATGACGATGCCATCATCAAATGCAATTGGCATACCCAGCGTTTTTAAGTGCGGGCTTGAGATCCGCTTAGATGGAGGCAGAATCTCTTGAAAAGTAGCTGCATCTAAAATTAATGAAATGCGTTCACGTGCTGAAGATTCATAAAGACCAGAAATATTTTCTAATCTCATGGTGTTTCTTTCCATTGCTGTGCCGCCTGAGCAAGTCGTAGCTGAACTACTGCTGGAGTTGCCCCGCCATCATTTATCGTAATGATGGTATTTGCAAATCGCTCTTGTTCGGCAAAGTCTGCAAGTACTGCTTGCCATGTTTTCTCAAAACCATCAATCGAAGTCTCTAAATAAAATTTAGTACCCCCATTTAAATCAACCTCCTCAACCAAGACCTCTAAATTGCCTGACCCAACTACACCGACAATAATCGGTTTTTTATTACTTAATTGAGACTGCTTTGACCAAGGGCCAAACTTAAATTCAAAAGTTTCCATAGTTACCAATTCCTAAAACGTTTAGGTGGTTTATATAAACCATCAGACCAAAAAACTAAATCCTTAATCGACCTAGCTGCTAATAGATTACGCGTTGCCATACGCGGATCTATACCTAAATCAATGGGTCGCTGAATGATCTTTTTTCTAATCAATTCTTCTACAACTTTTTTATTTCTAGCTAACCCTACAGGGGTATATCCCGCCACACCTCTTATTGCCTGCTCTCTTTCAGACAAATTACTACAGCGATGAAGGTGTGCAATACCCTCCTCGGTAACTAAGTGAGTAACATCGTCACCATAAATCATGATCGGCGGAATGCTTAACTGAAAATCTTCCATTAATTGCCAGGCATCTAATTTATCTACAAAAGTAGCTTGCATCTTATCTTTAAAGGTTTCAACCATTTGCACTACTAACTTCCTCCCACGAGGTATTGCAGATTTTCCTGGATGCATGCTTTCCTCGCCAGCTTTTAACCATGCTTTGCTAGCATGGCGTCTACCCCTTGAGTCAGATCCAAAATTAGGCGCACCACCAAATCCAGCAATTCGATTTAAAGTTGCTGTAGATGAATTTCCTTCGGTGTCAATTTGTAAAGTCGAGCCGATAAATAAATCGGCGTAGTGGCCAGCAAGTTGGCAAAAAGCCCTATTCGAGCGAAGCGATCCATCTGGGCCAGTAAAAAAAATATCAGGGCGAGCCGCAACATAATCCTCCATCCCCAGCTCAGACCCCGCACAATGAATATTTTTAATAAAACCCGACTCTATTGCGGGTATTAAGGTGGGGCACGGATTAACACTCATGTATTCACAGACCTTACCCTTTAATCCAAGCGCCTCACCATAGGTCGGCAAAATTAGCTCGATAGCCGCAGTATCAAATCCAATGCCATGATTTAGTCGATTAATTTCATAAGGAATATAAATACCTTTAATCACCATCATGGCCATCAATATCTGCACCTCAGTAATTAATGCAGGATCTCTCGTAAAGATTGGCTCGATATAGTGATTCTTAGGCGCCTTGACAATAAAAGTAACCCAATCACTAGGCACGTCAATGCGGGGTACATTTTCAACTATCTCATTTACTTGAGCAATTACTATGCCATTTTTAAATGCTGTAGCCTCAACAATCGGCGGCGTATCCTCAGTATTCGGTCCGGTATATAGATTGCCCCGTGAGTCTGCGCTTTGAGCGGCAATAAAAGATACGCGCGGGGTTAAATCAACAAAGTAACGGCTATACAGCTCTAAATAGGTATGAATCGCACCAACCTCAATAAGCCCCTCTTTAATTAACTTTCCTAAGCGAACCCCTTGCTCGCCCGAATAACAAAAATCTAATTTTTTTGCAATTTTTTTTTCGAAAATATCCAAATGCGCAGGAAGGGCAATGTTTGACTGCACGATATGTAAATCGTGGATTTTTTGGTTATCTACCGCCGCCAACGATTGTGATAAAAAATCAGCATGTTTTTGATTATTGCCTTCAATGCAAATCTTATCCCCAGACTCAATCACCAACTCAAGCAGGCGAACTATATCTTCTTGTGAAACATACTTATTATTTGTTATTGTGCGTGCCCGCTCCAGGCGTTGAGCTAAATTAAGTGCGAGCGTATTCCATTTTTTCATGGGCTCTTTTTCTACGCTGTGCTCTTAACTATCGAGCGTGATTTTTGCATCTTTAATCACTGCACCCCATTTTCGATAGTCTGACTGAATCATCGACTGAATTTCGGCTGGTGTTTTGGGAACGATGTCATCATTACCCAATTTTTTAAGCTCACTAACTACATTGGGCTCAAGCATAATCTGCTTAAAATTAGATTGATATAAGGTAGTAACAGGCGCCGGCATTTTGATTGGTCCAACCATATAAAATCGTAAAACTGCTTCATAGTCCTTTAGCCCTTGCTCAGCAATGGTTGGAACATTCGGCAAAGAGCTAGACCGAACAATAGACGTCACCCCCAATGCCCTAGCTTTCCCAGAAACAATCATGGGTAATGCAGGCCCGATTGTGGCAAACATTATCGGAATTTGCCCCCCAATCAAATCAGTTAACGCTGGGCCAGCACCGCGATAGGGAATGTGCACAATAAAAACCCCAGCTCTAGCTTTAAAGAGTTCGCCAGCTAAATGATGTACAGATCCGACGCCAGAACTTGCATAACTAAACTTACCTGGGTTAGCCTTCGCTAAAGCGATTAATTCTTGGACGTTTTTAACATCCAATGCTGGATTGACAATTAAAACTAATCCCGTAGAGCATACATAAGATAATGGGGTGAAATCAGTTAGTGGGTCATATGCCACTTTGCGTAAATGGGGCATGATGCACAAGGGGCCCGTATCGGTTAGGCCAATAGTGTATCCATCAGGCGTGCTTCTGGCCACAAATTCAGCGCCTATTGATGCGCCAGCACCAGGCTTATGGTCAATGACTACAGTTTGCTTTAAATTTTGCTCTAAAGGCCTAACAATAATGCGTGCAGTCGCATCTGATGCTCCGCCAGTGGTATAGCCAAGCACAAGTTTAATTGCCTTATCCGGCCAAGATTGCGCCCAATTGCGTAAAGATAAAAGTGTGCCTGTAATAGCAACTATGGATTTAAGCGCTAACCTTCTATTTAAAGTCATTTTTAACCTCCAAAGCGATACTTAATGCTAGTATATTTCTTGTATATTACATTGAAAAAAATGGATTGGCAGCTTAATTCGTTTTATCAACAATTTTCAAAAAATTAGAAGATTAATCCGTAAGCCATCATCAGCAAGGTGCCAGTTAATAAGGCAGGCACTAATCGCTTTTGAGGATTTGAAAGCATTATGGCTAAACATAGGCCGCATAATGTAATTCGCACCAAGATTGGTACTGTTATCAGTAAGCCAAAAGGCAGAATAATCATCCGCACTGTAAGTGCTGCCACCATTGCGTAAGTTACCGCCGAAAGCCACTGAAAAATCGGGCTCTCTTGATTAATCTTCCCTGACAGTAAAACGCCGATAGCGCGACATAAATAAGTGCCGATACAAGCCCCGGCAAGCGCTAGCCAAATACCCCAACCCTGCAGTGCAGTGTTCATGATGATTGATCTTTAAAACGGTGGCGTAAAAACTGGCGATCAATAAAATAGGCTACTGTGCCAGCGACCACACCAGTTACGAGCAAGCTCGAATCGCGATCCAGCAAATAAAAACATGGGCCTAATATGCTCCCTAAAATAATTGCCAGACGGTTAATGGCAGTTTTGACTTCCGTAAACGTCAATAAGAAAAATAAAGGATTAATAAAAACAAGTCCTAAGGCAATCCAATTGGGCACAAAACCAGCCAACAAATAACCCAAAATTGTTGCTGGAAAGCTAATTGCCCAGCATAAAATGCCGAGACCTAAGTAATAGTGCAAGCGATGCTGTAATTCAATAGCCTGAAATTCACGCATCGATACCGCCCAAGCGGTCATTGCTAATAAATGGACTGATGCATAGAGTTTACGATTGCGATCACGGGGATGCAGTTGTGGAAACAAAGTCACTGTCATCGTAATGAAGCGGGTAGAGGTGAGAGTTACAGCCAAGATAATTGCCACTACTGATGAACCAGAAAGCACCATATCTAACAACACCACTTGGCCAGGCAAAGCAAACATCAATAAAGTACTTAATGAGGTAAACCACAGATCGAGATGATTTGTTTTAGCCATTGCCCCAAAGCCCACCATACCGGCGAAAAGTACCATTGCTGGAGCACCTGAGGCACACCGAAAGCCGCTCCAAAAAGCTTCTTTGCGACTACCAAAACGGGCTGGCTTATCACCATTGAGCTCTTTAGAGTCAGGCGTCAGGAAGGGTTGCAGATTTTGTGGTGGTGGCGTAGCAGCAGTCATAAGCTAGATTGTAGGTTCTGCTTGTAAAGCCCACTGAATATGTTCTCGTACTAAATCATCTGCGCTACCCAAGGAAGTAGTTAATGCAGCTATTATTTCAGCGCGCTCGACCCTATTTAATGCAGAATTAGCAATCGCATTCCCCATGGCTACAGCTAAATTACGCCGCCAGCGACTATAGCCAATCCGCCGAATTGCACTACCTTCATGTCGCTGCTCAAACTCGGCTTCAGTCCAAGACCATAATGCCAATAAACTTTGCTCGCCTAGGCCATGGCGCTCTACAAAATCAGGCACGCTGGAGCGTTTAGCAAATTTATTCCATGGGCAAATTAATTGGCAATCATCACACCCGTAGATCCGGTTACCCATCGGTCGCCGAAATTCAAGCGGAATTGCAGCAGGATTTTCAATCGTTAAGTAGGAAATGCATTTACGTGCATCAAGCTGATAAGGCGCAGTAATTGCTTGTGTAGGGCAGACATCAATGCAAGCTGTGCACGTACCGCAATGCTGCACTTCCTCAGGGTCAACAGGTAGAGCAAGATCAACTAAAATTTCACCCAGAAAAAAAAAGGATCCCGATTCACGATTTAAAAGTACAGTATGTTTTCCACGCCAACCTACACCCGCTTTACGCGCAAGCTCAACTTCCATTAAAGGCGCTGAATCGGTAAAGACGCGATACCCAAATGGGCCGATACGACCTTCAATTGCTTTGGCAAAATCATTTAAGCGGCCACGTAAAACTTTGTGATAATCACGTCCACGGGCATACATCGAAATGACTCCGGCACGAGGGTTGGCCAATTGCCGCCATTCTTGGTCTATGTCATGATCGTCGGGTAGATAGTTCAAGCTGACGCAAATGACACGAACTGTGCCAGGCAAGAGTAATTTTGGGTCGGCTCGCAAAAGTGCATGACGGCTCATATAATCCATGTGTCCGTGGCGACCTTCGGCTAGCCAGTGATGCAAGCGCTCTGTAGCCTCGCCGAGGTAGGTGTCGGTAATACGCAAACGGTCAAAGCCGAAAAGAGTGGCTTGTTCACGCAACCATGCAATATTCATATCAAAGTACACATTGAATCAATTAAGTAAACATTGTAGGCAGGAAAGCGAAACGGGTGATCTAGCTAGCGCCCTAGGCCAAGTGCTGATTCAATATTTCAAGGAATTTCCTAGCGCACACCTTAATTTGGCGCTTAGCGGAGAGTTAGGCGCGGGTAAAACCAGCTTTGCCCGTAGCCTCATTCAATCCATGGGGCATCTAGGTAAAGTCAAAAGCCCTAGTTATGCCTTGTGTGAACCCTATTCGATCTCGGTAGAGCAACACTCGATTGCTTTGCATCATTTTGATTTATTTCGTATGCATAGTGACTTGGAATGGCAAGAGGCTGGCTTTGCTGATTTATTTGCCGCACCAGGCCTTTGTTTAGTTGAATGGCCAGAAAAAGCGGGGGATACACTACCCGTCTTTGATCTATCTATTGTGCTCAAAGGGCGGCAAGCCGAATGTGAGCGCGACATTAATGTCACCGCGCACTCTCCGGCAGGGCAAAGCATCTTATTAAAGCTTGAAAGCTAAATTAAACACGATGGCCAAAACTTCTTCAGTTAATCAAATTAAGCGTAGCACCTTAAGACGGTCTGCTAAAGCAGTTTTGGGTTTGGGTGGATTACAAAAGGCAGGATTTTTAATTCTGTTGGGTGTCAATGAAATCGCCTACGGCGCCAAGATTATGGGAGTGCGCATTTGGCCCTCCGAAGATTACACTCGTATTACCTTAGAGTCCGATACACCGTTGCCCATTACGCAGCAGATGCTAACGAATCCCAATCGTCTAGTGGTCGATGTGCAAGGACTAGAGCTGAATTCAACCTTAAAGGATCTAGTAGCCAAGGTGAAACCGAATGATCCTTATGTGTCACTAATTCGGGTGGGCCAATTTCAGCCCAATGTAGTGCGTTTGGTATTTGACTTAAAAGAGCCCGTCAAACCACAAATTTTTACCCTTGACCCAGTTGCCGAATACCAGTACCGCATGGTCTTTGATCTCTATTCAGCCACCCCACCCGACCCATTAATGGAGTTAGTAAAAAACAGTGCCCGCAAAGAAAAAGCTCTCGAACAATTAAACGCACAACCCGATTTAATTGCTGAATTTGCTAATAAAGAATTACCGCCCATTAAAAGTTCGGCCCTCCCAAATAAAGAGGTCGGCACTAACCGCTATAAACGCTTAATTACGATTGCGATTGATCCCGGTCATGGCGGCGAAGACCCTGGCGCTATTGGAGCTCGAGGCTCAAAAGAAAAACAAGTGGTACTTGCAATTGCCAAACGCTTAAAAGATAAAATCGAGAATGTTCCTTATATGCGCCCCTACCTCACGCGAGATGGCGATTATTTCGTGCCACTAGGAGTACGAGTTCAGAAAGCACGCCAAGTACAGGCCGATTTATTTGTCTCAATTCATGCTGATGCGTTTATGCAACCACATGCAAAAGGGGCTTCGGTGTTTGCCCTTTCGCAACAAGGAGCGTCAAGTACTGCTGCCCGTTGGATGGCGAACAAAGAAAATGCCTCTGATTTAATAGGTGGCATCAATATCAAAACTAAAGACGCACAAGTAGCTAATCTTCTCTTAGATATGTCGACAACCGCACAAATTAAAGACTCCATGCAAGCAGCACAGTCCATTCTGCAACAAATTGGTGGGTTTGCACCCTTGCATAAAGGCAAAGTAGAGCAAGCAGGCTTTGCAGTCTTAAAAGCACCTGATATTCCCTCTATTTTGGTAGAAACAGCCTTCATCAGCAATCCAGAAGAAGAAGCCCGACTGAATGATGAGGCTTACCAGGATCGCATTGCAGAAGCCATTTTGAAGGGAATTAAAGACTACTTTGCTAAAAATCCACCTGTAGCAAGACGTGTTAACTCCTGATTCATTGGGGTGGGTAGCCATCTTCAAGAAGTCCAGCAACAAATTGCTATAATTTCTCTCTTTCTGGGTCGGTAGCTCAGTCGGTAGAGCAGCGGACTTTTAATCCGTTGGTCGTGGGTTCGAATCCCGCCCGACCCACCAGTACATAAGGGACTTCAGCAATGAAGTCCCTTTTCTTTTGGCTACACACCGCTTACACACCTATTGCCCATTTTCGCTACCCCCTGTAAGCTAAAGGCTTAGCGAGCGATAAATGAGCCTACAAAAGCCCACCACATATACTCTCATTGATAGAAAACTCATTGTTTATCAGCGTGAGCGTAGTGCTATTTGGCAATGTCGTTTCAATGTAGATGGCAGATGGCAACGCACAAGTACAGGCACAAGAGATTTAGCTGACGCTAAAGCAAAAGCGCACGACATACTGGTAGAAGCTAATACGCTTAAGAATGAACTGACCTGATTTTTAGTACCACTCTAAAAGAGAGGATTTTTGATAATCTTCACCCTAAAGGAGTGCTAAATATGGCAAAAGGTCAACGTCTTAAACCCGAGCAAATCGTCACCTTATTGCGTCAAATCGATGTTCTTACAACGAACGGCAAAACCCTAATCCAGGCTTGTAAAGAAGTGGGTACGGTTGAGCAAAGCTACTATCGTTGGCGCAAGATTTATGGTGGTATGTCCCTAAAGGGATTCCCTTCGGTCAAAGTCGATCAGGCTCGTAAGTACAAAGATCTGGAAGTGGAAAATACCCGGCTTAAGAAGCTCGTAGCGGACTTATCGCTACGAGAAGTGATGCTCAAGGAAGTCATTAAGGGAAACTTCTAAGCCCTGCTAAACGCAAAACAGCTGCTCAGGTGTTGATGAATAAATACTCAACATCAGAGCGCTTAGCTTGTGAATTAGTAGGGCTATCCAGAGCAGCGTATCGCTATATGCCACTCCCCAAGGATGACGAAGAGCCGCTGCGAGTTGAAGTGATTCGGATGGCCGGCACCTACGGTAGATATGGTTATCGGTTTATTGCCAGCATGATGCGCAGCGCTGGTTGGGGACAAGCAACCACCGCAAAGGTCGCTCGTATCTGGCGGCAAGAGGGTCTAAAGATCCCACAAAAACAACCCCCTAGAGGCAGGCTCTGGTTTAACGATGGCAGTTGTATGCGCCTGAGGGCTACTGCCCCCAATCATGTATGGAGCTACGTCCCACAGGGATTCCCTTTGGTCACTTTGTCTTTATTAGAGATGCTTATGGGGGCAAGATCAGGATGCTCACCATGATTGATGAGTTCAGTAGAAGGTGCCTAACTATCCACTGCGCCAGAAGGATTGGATCGATCCAAGTCATTGAACAACTAGCGAACGCCATGATCGCCAACGGTATCCCAGAGTACATCCGAAGTGATAATGGCCCAGAATTTATTGCCAAAGACCTGCGCAAGTGGTTATCTGGCATTGGAGTAAAGACAGCCTACATTGAACCGGGCAGCCCTTGGGAGAATGGCTTTTGTGAAAGCTTTAACGGCACCTCTAGGGACAACCTTTTGGATGGTGAGATCTTCTACAGTCTTAAAGAAGCCCAGATCATCGTGGGGGAGTGGGTCAAGCAAATGACCAAAGGGAATCCCTTTAGGGACAACCATGTCAGGCCGCATAGTGCACTCGGTTACAGACCACCAGCACCCCAAACCCAAGTACTTCAATTAATCCAAAATCAACCCATATTGCTGCAATGATTTACTATAGAAAAACTCTCTCAAGTAGTGGACCTAAATTGACAGCAGTTCACTTTCGTTTCCAAAGACCGCCTTCTGGTGACCTTTGGTTTGGTGGGCCTGGATCAAATGATGTGAAACTGCTACCTTAGTCCAAGCCCTATTTAGTCCATCGATCGAACTCAATTTATGCGGCTGACCACCCGCCATCTAGCATTAGAGCAGTGCCGGTAACTAAGCTGGAAGCTGGACTTGCTAAAAAGACAACTGCGCCCATAATTTCTTCGGGCTGACCAATTCGGCCAAGAGCAATCTTCTTAATAACCCAATCGTGAAATTCTGGGTCTGTAAACATATTAGCTGTCATATGAGTATGTATAAAAGTGGGACAGATTGTATTGACCCGAATGTTTTCTGGCCCTAGCTCCCATGCTAGTGCCTTTGTCATTCCCTCAATTGCATGTTTACTAGCGCAATATAGTGTTCGACGTGGACTACCCACGACCCCCATTTGGGAGGAAATATTGATAACTGATCCTGAAAGTTTTGCATCCAGAAGTTGTTGCGTCACCTTGCGAGTGACATAAAAAACAGCTTTGACATTAAGATTAAGAACAGCATCTATATCTTCATTCTTTAGGTCTACTAAATTTTTGGGGATATTCATGCCAGCGTTATTAACTAGAATTTGAAAGGGCTGATTTTTTGCAAGAGATGAATCTACTGCTGCCGAATCAGTTACATCGAGCTGCAGAATTTCGCAATTATGCCCAGCTTGTTTTAATTCATCTTGCGCTAATTTTAGCGATTCCTTTGATCTAGCTACTAGTGTGACATGTGCACCAGCTTGGGCCAGCGCTTTAGCGGCATAAAATCCTAGGCCCCGACTTCCACCAGTTATTAATGCTCGTTTTCCATCTAAATTAAAGTTAGGTGCTTGCATATGAAGACTAGTCATTTGCTAAAACTGGTTGATACCAAGGTAAGTCAGGGCTATTGCCATAGCGGCGTACGCGAATGTTAGCCTGCTCCCCGTGACCAAAAAAATTTTCCATATGACATAGACGAGAGCAGTATTCACCTATCATTGCGCTTGCTTGATCGGTAAGAACTTTTTGATAGGTACATGTTTTGATAAATTTCCCAACCCATAGTCCACCTGTGAATCTTGCATTTCGGTTGGTTGGTAGAGTATGATTCGTTCCGATGACTTTGTCACCAAAGCTCACATTGGTTCTTGGACCTAGAAATAGTGCTCCGTAGTTAGTCATTTTTTCTAAAAAGTAGTCTGGATTTTTAGTCATCACTTGCACGTGTTCAAACGCAAGCTCATTTGCTTTGACTAACATTTCTTGCTCTGTATCACAAACAATCACCTCTCCGTAATTAGCCCAACTCTTAGCGGCTATCTCAGCGGTTGGTAAAATTTTTAATTGGCGTTCAATTTCGATCAAGGTTTCTTTGGCTAACTTTTCGCTGGTTGTAAGGAGTATTGCAGGTGAGGTTGGTCCGTGCTCGGCCTGTCCTAGTAGGTCAACCGCACATAGTTCAGCGTCTACTGACTCATCTGCAATAACAAGCGTTTCTGTTGGCCCAGCTAATAAATCAATTCCAACCCTTCCAAATAATTGTCTTTTGGCTTCTGCTACATACATGTTGCCTGGCCCTATTAGCATGTCTACAGGATCTATACTTTGAGTGCCAATAGCCATAGCAATGACGGCTTGTACCCCGCCCAAAACTAAAATCTCATCTGCGCCTGCCATCGCCATAGCTGTAACGATTGCTGGGTGTGGCTGCCCTTGGAAGGGTGGAGCAGTAGATACCACCCGTGGGACACCTGCCACTTTTGCGGTAAGTACGCTCATATGAGCAGAGGCTAACATAGGATATTTTCCGCCTGGAATATAACAACCTACAGCATTAACTGGAATATGTTTATGGCCAAGAATGATTCCTGGTAGCGTCTCTACTTCAACATCTTTCATTGATTCGCGCTGGATTTGTGCAAAATTACGAATTTGCTTCTGGGCAAACTCAATATCTTCGATTTCACGTGCCGATAGTTTTTTACGAGCGACCTCAATATCTGCACGAGAGAGACGAAAATCTGCCGGGTCCCACTGATCAAACTTTTGACTGTACTCTTTGACCGCAATATCTCCGCGCGTTTCAATGTCTTTAATGATAGATTCAACAGTTTTTCGCACTTTAGCATCATCGTTAGCTCGCACATCAGCTGCTTTACTACGTTTTAAATATTTAATCAATCCAGTCTCCAGTTATAAGTCTTGATATGAGTTTAGTTCACCAAAATTTTTTCAGAAATAATAAATTCAGCCGCGCTTAAGATGTCATTCTCTAAACTTTTTTTAGCTAATCTTGAATCTTTAGTTTCAAAGGCCCCAACAAGTCTGTCATGGTGTAATCCTGCAACTTTCTGAGGGGTTGACTTGTGTAGGTCATAGTTCAGTATTGGCCCGATACGTAACCATAAAGTTTCTATCATTTGCATGAGTAATTCTTTATGTGCTGCGCGATATACTGAAAAATGAAAATGGCGATTTTGCTCAATGAGGATGCGTGTTTTAGGATTTTTTTTATCCATCTCTCCGCCAAATAATTTTTGATTTTGTTGAATGATCTTGAGTTCTTCCTCAGTTCTACTTTTTGCTCCAATACTTACCGCCATACCCTCTAGTGCAATACGGATATTTGTTAGCTCTTGAAATTCCGCTACAGTTAATACTGGTACACGAATTACTTTTTGAGGCGTCATTTCAAGTGCGCGCTCTGCCACGAGTTGGTGCACTGCACCCCGGACAGGCATAACACTAACTCCAAGTGATTGGCTGATATGCCTTAGAGATAAAGCTTCTCCAGGCATCAAATAGCCCATAGTGAGCCAGGTTTTGAGTTGCCGATATACATCCTGGCCCATCGTCACCCTTTCGGGTGATGGTGCGGAGATAGGGACTTTTCTAGGGGTTTTCATTAGGTTTATAGTTGTTGACAAACTGTGATCACAGATATATGATGACACATAGCAATTAAAAAAACAAGATTTCTTATTTGAAAAAATATGGCTTAAATTGGAAAGTCCAGGAGATAAGGCAAAAAGGCAAACATGTCTGTTCAGAAACTTAAAGAGGGAAATTATTAATGAAATTTTCACGACGCACCTTTGTTTTTAGCGGCTTGGTTGGCGCCACAGTTTGTAGTTTAAATCGAGCCTGGGCCCAGACGAAATGGCCGAACAAACCAATCAATTATATTGTTCCATTTTCACCTGGCGGCACTACTGACATTGTGGCGCGAGTTCTTGCTATTCATATGGGTCAAATTCTTGGCACTACAATCGTTGTCAATAATAAGGCAGGTGCCGGAGGTAATATAGGTTCTGCAGAGGTAGCCCGCGCAGCACCTGATGGCTATACTATCGGTGGAGGCTCTATTGCATCTCATGCTATTAACGCGAGCTTGTATGAGCGAATGCCTTACGACACTCTGAAAGACTTCACCCCGATTACTTTAATTGGGACTATGCCAAATGTATTAATAGTGCCTACAGACTCACCATTTCGTTCAGTTAGTGACCTAGTGAAGGCTGCTAAGGCAGCCCCAGGGTCTATCTCATATGCCTCAGCGGGCAATGGCACCTCGCAGCATTTATCAGCGGAAATGCTGCGTCAATTTGGTGGCCTTGATCTAATTCATGTCCCTTACAAGGGTGCTGGACCTGCTCTACAAGCTGTACTTGCACGTGAAGTGAATTTTAGCTTTGAGAATCTCGCTGTTGCAACACCGCATATACGCGATGGTAAATTACGGGCCCTAGCCATTACTTCTGCTGAACGAAGCAAAGATTGGCCTGATTTGCCAACACTTAACGAGTCGGGGTTCACTGGGTACGAAGTTACGTCGTGGCAGGCTATGTTTGGTCCATTGGGTCTGCCGGCCCCTATTGTGCAGCAACTAAATTCAGCAGCAGTAACAGCATTACGCAATCCTGAGGTGTTAGCCAATTTTACAAAAATGGGTATTCAAGTTGTGGCATCCAGTCCTGAAAAATTACGTTCTTTCCAACGTGAAGAAGTTACTAAATGGGCAAAGGTCATAAAGAATGGCAATATTAAGACCGACTAACAAAGGGATCAATCTCCAAAATTTCCGTTGACACGCACAATTAAAATGAATAATATCCCTCGACATCTTAAGCAACAGTTAGCCTCAGGCAAGAAACTCATAATGGGTTGGTGTGCAATTCCTAGCACTATTACTGCCGAAGCCATTGCTCGCTTACCGTTTGATGTTATCGGGGTTGATCTCCAGCATGGATTTATTGACTACGAACGCGCGCTCTCTATGATTCAAGTGATTGATAGTAGAGGACACCCGGTGTTAGCGCGAGTACCCTGGAATGATCCAGGCATCATCATGAAGTTACTTGATGCTGGGTACACTGGAATCATTTGTCCCATGATTAATACGGCTGATGACGCGCAAAAGTTTGTTGCGGCTTGCCGGTATGCACCGGTGGGTCAGCGTTCATGGGGTCCGGCGCGCGCGCTAAATGTATTTGGTGCCGATTACGGTACTACTGCCAATGAACGTATCACTACATTCGCAATGATCGAGACTATCCAAGCGGTTCAAAACCTCGATGAGATTTTAGCTGTTGACGGAGTCGATGCTATCTACATTGGACCTTCCGATCTTGGTTTGTCGATGGGATTCACTCCAACATTGGAACCAACTGAATTATCCGTGCTTGAAGCCATTACTTATATCCGTGAAACTGCTCTCCGGGCTGGCAAGTACGCAGCCATCCATTGCGGCTCTTCTGAGATGGTACAGCGTATGCTCGATCAGGGATTCAATCTTGCAACGTTGATGACTGATGCACGTATCTTTACTGCAGCCCTGTCTAGCAAATTATCGGAGGCGCGTAGCAAGGATATGCCTGATGTTGTAACTGGTGGTCAATACTGAAATCTCACAGAAAATCATTTTTTAGAACTTAGTAATGTATCAATCAAAAAATAGAGATATTTATGGGTGATCGTGTCATAAGGTGTGACGTATTAATCATCGGGGGCGGTGGAGCCGCTGCCCGTGCGGCGGTCGAAGCAAGTGACAGTGGCGCTACCGTGCACATGGCACTGAAGGGCCGACTTGGAAAATCAGGATCAACTGTATTTCCAGTTTCCTTGCATGGCACCTTTGGTGCAGTTGATGATAGCGATCCTGATGACAGTATTGAACGTCATTACCAAGATACTATGGTTAATGCTCAAGGTATGTGTGACCCACGCCTAGCGAGGATTGTGGCCCAAGAAGCACCATTAGCTTTGCGAAAGTTAGCGGCAGAGGGGGTTCCATTCCTGAGTGACTCGCATGGCCAACGTCAGCGTTGGCAGGGCTGCTTTGCTTCTCACCCACGCTCGCATCGTATTGAGGGTCATGGAGGGCCAATCATGCACGCCCTAATTCAACAGATTGCAGCACGCCCAATTACTGTTAATGAGAAGATTTTTATTGAAGATTTACTTGTGCAAGATGGAATGTGTATTGGTGCAATAGGAGTTGACACTTCCGGCCATAGAACCTTTTATTTAGCAGGCGCAACTGTGTTGGGGACTGGTGGTGCAGGGCAACTTTTTAAAGCCAATATTAATCCCAAGGGAATAACGGGAGATGGTTATGCAATGGCATGGCGTGCTGGAGCGCGCATGGTGAATATGGAGTTTATGCAGACCGGCATTGGTATCTTAACTCCATTGACTCTGATGAGCGCGTGGACTTGGGCTTACAAGCCCACGCTACGAAATAGTGATGGCGAGGAGTTTTTGCAATCAACATTGCCACTCGGGTTGACAGTTGAGGATGTATACCAAGCTAAGACAGGCCATTTTCCTTTTAGTTCGAGGGATATTTCTAAATACCTTGAAGTAGGAATTTTGCAACAACAGCGAGAAGGTCGCACTGTGCACTATGACATGCGAAACTCACCTCGGTTAGCGGAATACAAAACGATGCCTATGTTCCCATGGTTACTCAAACGTGGTTTAGATTTAGAGAACGCTACTGCTCAGATTTCGGTCTACGCACAGGCCATCAATGGTGGTGTATTGATAGATGAATTTGGATCATCCTCATTGCCGGGGCTTTATGCAGCAGGAGAGGTTGCTGGAGGCGCCCATGGTGCTGATCGACTGGGAGGTGCCATGCTGTCAAATTCCCAGATTTTCGGAGCGCGCTGTGGCCGTTATGCTGCCGAACGAGCACTAAGCAATTCCAAGCCTAATTGGCGCGGCACCTGGCCAGCTGAGATAGTGGAACCCCCAGATGAAGCTCGATCGCAAGACTGCGAGGTTGATCGGGCGAATCTTACCAGTCTAATGTTTGACGCATTATTAATAGAGCGTAATGGAGCGACGATGGCTAGTGCAGAGATCGTACTAAATGAGCTAAAGTCACGCTGGAAAGATGCTCCCCGCAGTTGGGCTGAACACGAGTTGCGGAATCAAATTCAAACTGGCTTACTAATGTTAAGGGCTGCACAGATGCGCCGCGAGAGTAGGGGAAGTCACTTTCGTAGCGACTTCCCTAATCGTGATGACAGCACTTGGGGCCGTGTTATTGCTCAACAACAAGTCAATAACGACTCCCAACTAAAGCTCATCGACTTGCATGTTGTATCCTAGGAGGTGGAAATAACATGAGTGAATCTATTCTTGTGCAATGCAATGATGGCGTGATGACCATCACTATCAATCGTCCCGAACGACGAAACGCAGTTACCCGCTCTTGCGCCGAACGCGTAGCCGCCGCACTTGACCAGTTAGACACGAGTTCTGACCTACGAGTAGCCATACTCACTGGTGCCGGAGGTTTTTTTAGTGCAGGTATGGATTTAAAGGTCTTTAGGGAAACTGGTGAACGCCCAAGATTGCCCGGCAGAGGATTTTTGGGTTTAAGTGATCAACCGCCAGCCAAACCGCTGATTGCAGCTGTAGAGGGCTTCGCCATTGGAGGAGGGTTTGAAGTCGTATTAGCTTGTGACTTACTTGTGGCAGCAAGAGGCGCCTATTTTGCTCTGCCTGAGGTGCGTCGAGGCCTTGTAGCTGCGAGCGGCGGTTTGCTTCGACTGCCGCACTTGCTACCACCTAATCTTGCAAGAGAAATGGTATTTACAGGGGAGCCAATGACAGCAGAAACCGCACATATGCATGGACTTGTCAATCGCCTAGTGGAACCTGGAAAAGCGCTTGCGGAAGCACAGATTTTGGCGAGAAAGATACTACTTGCTGGTCCACTTGCTGTTTCAGTAAGTAAACAGGTGATGCAGGAATCGGCTAGCTGGCCCTCAGACATGAT
Organism: Polynucleobacter sp. IMCC 29146; assembly: GCF_021395195.1. NCBI lineage: Bacteria > Pseudomonadati > Pseudomonadota > Betaproteobacteria > Burkholderiales > Burkholderiaceae > Polynucleobacter > Polynucleobacter sp. IMCC 29146. The sequence goes on from NZ_JAJVCR010000006.1 coordinate 145,536, forward strand.
GTTCCAGCGTCAGGCTGTCATTGTTGATGCTATCTTTCAGTCAGCAGATGCACAAGAAGGTGCGCTCGCATTTGCCGAACGCCGAGAGCCTATTTGGAAGGCTAAGTAATTTGATTTTCTCTGCAATCTATTTTCAAAGAATTATTCCATGCAGTTGATGGACGCGCGCGCTGCAGCCTCGATGATCAAGGATGGCGACACAGTAGCACTTTCTGGTGTTGTCTCGCTAGTAGTAGCTGATGTCGTACTTCGCGCTATCGGCGAGCGGTTCCTAACTGAGGGTTCGCCACGAGACTTAACCATTATCTGTCCATGTCGAGCCGGTTGGCAGGCTGGGGGAGAGCCAACTGGCATAGAACACCTTGCACATCCAGGATTAGTAAGCCGAATTCTATCATCGAGCTTTAGCCCAGCAGACTCTCCGCACTTTATGCAATTGGTAGCCAATGGAACGATCGATGCTTACATTTTTCCCATGGGAATACTCTTTCGCTGGCTACGCGAATGCACCGCCGGCTCACCCGGATTACTAACAACAGTAGGTCTAGGTAGCTTCTTAGACCCTAGCACGGTGAATGCTGGCGCGTCTCGTGTAACACGCACAAATGAAAACGACCGGGGCATTGATCTGGTACATCGCATTAAGATCGATGGAATTGACTGCTTGTTCATCAGAAGCCTGAAAATTGACGTTGCAATAATCAAGGGTAGCTTGGCAGATACAAATGGAAACGTGAGTATGCGCGATGAACCAATTGATGGTGGAGTTTTGCATATGACAATGGCAGCTCGCGCTGCGGGTGGTCGGGTAATCGCGGTAGTATCTGAGCTTACTCTGCATGGTAGCTTGCCGGCGCGGGAAGTTAAAGTGCCATCAGCTTTTATCGACGCAGTAGTAGTAGATCCTAAAGCCCAGCCTTCGGTATTAGGTTCGGTTCCATCTTTTACTGGACAGATACGTATTCCCTCACCACCCTTAACAAAACTGACTATGGGTGCACAGAAGATTATCCTTCGTCGCGCATTATTTGAACTTCGAAATGGGGATATTGTAAATTTGGGTTTTGGTATGGGGAGTATGTTACCTGGCTTAGCAAGAGATGAGGGTGTAATCGATGGCCTTACTTTTAGTCTGGAACACGGAGCCTTTGGCGGAATTCCAGCCGAAGGCTACCCGGGCAACGCAGGCGCTTTCGGGGCGCATTTCAACCCCGACGCCATTCTTGATTCAACCGAAATTTTTGAGTTCTATCACGGTGGTGGGCTCAGCGCTACGTTGCTGGGCTTTGCGCAAATAGACGGTGCGGGGCGTATCAATGTTGGACGTTATAACGGATTGATTCGCGGACCTGGTGGATATGTTGACATCACACATAGCACTGCCAAAGTGCTCTTGGTAGGAACACTCACAAGTGGCGGTTTAAAACTGCGGATTGATTCAGGCGCAAAAGGTGCTCGGGAATTGCGGATTGTGCAAGAAGGTAAAATTCGCAAGATGTGCGCAATAGTGGAAAATGTTGATTTCGATAGTCAATTAGCTCTTCGTCGTGGGCAGTTGGTTCGGATAATTACTGAGCGAGCTGTATTTGATTCTGGGCCCAATGGATTGGTTCTAGTGGAAGTGGCTCCCGGTATAGATATCGAGCGTGATATTGTTCCGCAGGTAGATTTTGTGTTTCAGGTGTCGTCAGCATTGTGTGTAATGTCATCTGAGATATTTGAAGAAACCCTGATGGGGTTACAACTACCTTCGCGTCATTGACTTAGAGCGCTGAGTAGAGTCTTAATAAACATGACCAGAATATCAATGAAGGGCGGGGAGGCTTATCTTGGCCCTATAAAGAGGGCAGACTCCCTCGACCCCAAAACAAATACCATTTCCGATTATGAAACGCTTGGTTGTATAGCTGTTATCGAAGATAGTGCCAAAATGCAGCGGACTTGGCACTATGATGAACTGGCTGAAATGATCACCCAACTAGCCGTTGGTCTCCATAATCTTAGATTACCGCGCGGTACTCGGATTGGGATTGCTTCATTAAATAGCGTTGATTTCCTAATTGCCTATTTTGCGCTACTGCGCTCTGGCCTTGTAGTGGTGCCTCTTAACTTCCAGTTGGCGCCGTCAGCCTTGCAGCACATGATCGACGACGCATGCATAGATTTTATCTTAGTGGATGAAGAGGCTGAGGCACGTATGCCGACAGGAGTGAGGATGGTTCGTTTCGGTTCTGAGCGTTGGCTGGAATGGTTAGCCAGCAAGCTGGTCAAGCTGTCACCCCCATCGCTATTAGATGAAGCAATGGTGATGTATACGTCTGGCTCTACCGGCCAACCTAAAGGCGTGCCAATAAACCATATGGGACTGAAGTGGATAATTGATAAGCGAATAACTGCGCAGGGTTATGCACCTAAAGAGACGTTACTGGTAGCTGCTCCTATGTATCATAGTAATGGATTAGGCAACTGCATCTTTGCACTTGCGCTTGGTGCACAGCTGGTACTACAACCTAGATTTGATGCCAATTCCTTTGTTAGGGCAATACTACAAAATCAAGTCAGCTATATTACGGGTGTTCCCGCTATGCTGGCTATGGCACTTACACAGCTAGAATGTCAGCTTCCACACGCTTTAAGTTGTGTACGAACTGTACGCCTTGCCTCTGCGCCATTCGGTGCCGCGCTTAGGCAGCGGTTGGCAGATATTTTCAAGGGCGCTAGCATTATTAATGCATATGGCACAACTGAGTCTGGCTTAGTGCCCTTCGGACCAGGCCCTAGTAACCAACACATTCCACCCCTTTCACTTGGATGGCTTTCTGCAGATGTGCAGGTACGCCTTGTTGATAAAAATGGACATAATACGGATGAAGGAGTGTTATGGATTAAAACTCCTGCAACTATGAAGGGGTACTTGAACCTACCGGAACTTAGCAAGCTTGTACTTGACTCCAGTGGGTTGTATTGCACGGGAGATCGAATGCGCCGCGGAGTTGACGGAGAATACTACTTTTTATTGCGGGACGATGACATGTTCGTATGTGGTGGAGAGAACATTTATCCTAATGAGGTTGAGCAACTACTAGAGCAACATCCTGCAGTTGAACAGGCCTGTGTTGTACCTGTAGATGATGAAATCAAAGGGCAAAAGCCATTTGCTTTCGTAATCCTGCATGCTGGTGTTAGTGCAACTCCTGAAGATCTCCGCAAATTTGCGCTCGAACATGCCCCAGTCTATCGGCACCCACGGCACGTGATCCTGTTAAAGAAATTCCCTACAACTGGTTCTGAGAAAGTGAACCGAATCGCACTACGACAACTTGCAGAAGTTGAGCTTGCACGGATTAAGTTATCACTTAACTCTAATCATAATAAGACTTAGAGCCGCAACTATAAAATTTCTAGCAAAAGAAGTGTACTTTTAATACTCGACAAATAGTGAAAATTATTGGTAGAGCGGTTGACAATATCTTATAAAGAGATCAAAGTCATTCACATCCACGCCAACCAAATAAAAAAGCCCCCCATATCAACTCTAGAGGCTTGGTGGGTCGGGCGGGATTGGCTTCCACATAACTTTGCTACACAAAGTTAGTGTCCACCGCTTTTCGCTTTGCTCAAAGTCGAACCAAGGTTCTCATCCAACACAACATATCAAATAAAAATAGCCCCAGAAAGGGCCATTTTTATTTGGTGGGTCGGGCGGGATTCGAACCCACGACCAACGGATTAAAAGAATATTGTTCCACCTAAAAGCCTAATTAATTCAATAGCTTACAAGCGTCAAAATAGGGTGTGCAATGAAGTGTGTAATGACTTTTTAGGTCAAATTGGTGATGGGTTCGGGATTCGAATTTTTTTAAAAAGGTCAGAAAAACTACCGATAAAACTTGGATTTGGTGCGTCCCTTTGCATCAAATTCCAGTCCAATTAAGGCCTTAATTTTCATCTAATTTTAGCCCAACATCTGTTTAATATGGTCTGCTAGTGAAAAATTACCTCATCACTTAGGTGGATCTGATTTCAATGCAACTGGCGGGTTAGGATTTGATGTAAATTAACAAATGTCGGCTTGACGGGGGATACTACATTCCCAATCACAATTAAAGCAACTATGGCAGACTTCTGGCTTTCAAATAAACAAGCCTTAGAAATACCTCTTATAGGTAGGCAGGCGTTTAAAGTATTTTTTTGCTTTGCATTTGCATATTTCATCTCATATTCATTTAGATCGGTGAATGCAGTCCTTTCTCCCGAACTAATAAATGATTTAGATATTAGCAGCGGCGAGCTAGGCCTCCTATCATCATCTTATTTAATTGGTTTCGGACTAGCGCAGATTCCCGTTGGGGTACTTTTAGATAAGTATGGTCCCCGAATTACGGAAATAAGCTTAATGATTTTTGCTGTTGTAGGTGCCTTGCTTTTTTATTCTGCCGATAACTTTGCGCTCCTCTTTGCAGGAAGAATGTTAATTGGCGTTGGAGTTTCTTCTTGCTTAATGTCAGCACTTTCAGGCTTTAGGTCATGGTATCCAATTGATAAGCAACCTCAATTAACATCAGCCATGCTTATCTTTGGTACATCGGGAGCTCTTTTTGCCTCTGCACCTGTTCGCATTATTTTGCCTTATATTGGATGGAGAGGAGTCTTTTTATCTCTTGCAATGATTTGCGCCGCATCCATAGTTATCTTGTATTTCTTTCTACCGGTTAAAACTCCAAAAGAGAAGCCTACAATTTGGATATCAAATTCAAATAAGGTCAAATTACTTTCATGGGAAAGCTATCGCCCCATCGGTAATCCCCCCATTTTTAACATAAGCTAAAAGTAGAGGCTGGTACTGCAAGTGCTAGTTTTTGCTTAGGTGTAATTCCCCCTAAGCCCATATTCGGTCTTTCATGATTGTATGTCCACATCCAGTC